>CAJNCK010000001.1:0-300000 GCA_905221245.1 bacterium | reverse complement strand
CATCTTTTGAAATAAGTGCCAATAAACTATCAAGTAATGACCTGTTTTCTTCCTTATTCAAAGAACGATTTTCTAGTAAAATCTTTGAAATTACAAGTATATCCTTTTTATTAAATAAAGATTTTCCTTTTAGGTATTTCGTATGGTGCTTGGCATCATAAGCAAGCTCTGCTGCAACCATTGGTTGTGTATTTAAGAAACCAGACAAGAGAGAAAAATCTCGTTGTATAGTTTTTTCACTAACACCAAATTCATCTGCAAGCTGAGCCTTAGTTAAATGCGCGCCAGATTGTAAGCGTAGAAATATAGTTAATAAGCGTTCTTGATCGTTCATATAATTCTAATCCTTTACCAATATTATAGCATTTCCAATGGTTCAGATTCAATCAATTTCTTAGTTCAAATCTTTTACTGATAGTACTCTTTTTAAGTACCGAGTTCTTCTTTTAAAGTCTACTATAGGTTTTTCTACCTTCCGAATCCTATCAACGATATTGATTTTGATGATTTTGCTTCAAGAGCTACAAGTGCCTTTTTAATATCTATCAATCTAATTTGATTTAAAAAGTTTTCATCTTCTAACTGAATCTTATCACCTTCAATCACTCGCTGTGCTTGACAGAAGATAATCTCATCTACTAATTTACGGATGTATCTAGCATTTCCAAAATTGCTACAATTTACAACTTCTGAAAAATGCTGACGTAGTACTATCTTACAATTGTCAATTAATTGATAATGTCTTTTATTTATCATCAATTCTAAAATAGCAATTAGTTGATCAATGGTATAATCAAAAAATTTTATTTCTCTAGAAATTCTAGAGGATAATCCTGGATTAGTTTCAATGAATTGATCCATCAATTCTTCATAACCAGCAAAAATAACCAATACCTCATCCCGACGATTTTCCATTTCTTGTATAATCGCTGAAATAGCTTCGTGTCCAAAATCTCTCTCACTACTCGGAATTAGACTATAGGCCTCATCTATAAAGAGTACTCCCCCTTTTGCGTCATCAAAAACTCTTTTTACTTTTGGAGCAGTTTGGCCAACATATTCACCGACCAATTCTGTTCGCCCCACTTCCACTAACTTATTCTCTTGAATTATCTTATTGTTGTATAAAATTTCTGAAAAAAGCCTAGCAACTACCGTTTTCCCAGTCCCAGGATTTCCGGAAAAAACAAGATGACGATTTAATACTTGGTTACTAAATCCATGAGCCTGACGCAATGCAGAAACCCGATTATATGCTAACTGCTGATTTAAAACTATTTTCACTTCTTCTAAACCAATTAATTCACTCAACTTTTTCTCTGCATTTTCTTCATCTTCAACTGAAGATTCATTTTGGAGAATAAATCCATCGAGATTTAATTCGTTTTTATCTGAAGGATCATAATTATTTTGTACTGCAAATTCAACAAGTTCTTGAACAAAAAGGCGAACTTCTTTAGCATCCTTTAGCACTTTATTTTCAAATAGATGTTCAAAATCTTCGTTACTCAATCGAACACCTTTTTGGTTTAGCATTTGAAGACCTATCCCTTTAAGCTCTGATTCATCATACTGAGGAAAATTAATAATTGATACCTTATTAAAATCTTCAAGTAATTCTTTTCTAATAGATTCCGCCTCTTGAATACTTCTAGAAATAATAATATTAAAGGAATTCCCCTTCTTCTGTCGAAAATTATCAAAAATGTCTGATTTTGTTTTTGATCTTGCCGAAAGATAATCAACTAATACAGGAAAATCTTTTTCACCTATTTTAGGAACAAAATATTGATTGCAATTAACAAATATCGCATTCATTCCAAAGAGAGCCTCTAGAAACTTGATTGCAAACTTTCTGCCCGAACCTTTCTCTCCAATAAAAATATAAAAATGTTGTTGCTTTTCTCTATTACTTATTTTTTCTTGAAAGGATATATAATCGATGAATTCTCGAACAGAGCCTTTAAATTCATTTAAGGCAATAATATCATTTAATTCATCCAACTTTTCTAAATTAGGTTCTAATTGTTCAGAAGATCTTTCTTTTTTTGCACTAAGTAAGAATTTTACTAAATCTCCTATATCGCTTCTTCCAAGTTTCTTTATAAAATCACTTTCTATTAAAGGCTCAACTTTAGCTATTGAGAACTCATAACCAAAAAAATCCTTTATTTTTTCCATAATTTCCTGATCATTGTAATTTTCTTGTGAAATAAGATAGCATGATTCTCCTGCTTTCAAAAAAATTAAACGATTAGACGTAATAAAATCGTCCGTTTGAGTTTTTAAAAAATCCTTAGGATTCTTAAATTCAACTTGATAATAATTCATTTAATTTCACCTCTTTTTATTGATAATTTAAGTTTACAAAAAAGAGTGGACAAATTATGTCCACTCAATTGTTGCTACAAAAAATTTTTTTAAGAGAAATCTCATTATTTGTTTAAAAAATTACTAATGAAATCCTTGTTAATTGCCAGCTAAAAGCAAATAACCAATGTAAGATTCATTGTTTAGTTTACCAATTTGTATAAGAAACAATCATTTTGGAGTGACGATAGTATATATACCTAAAATAGAGATACACTATTTTAGTGAATCTTGGATCTTTTTCGAGTAAATATAGTTGCTAAGGTATTAGCATAAAGTTCAGGCGTGAAATCTTGATTTTGAACCTTCTCCAGTAATTGTACAAAATATTCCTTCTCAGTACCCTTTGTATTAGAAATCACATCTAACAAAAATCTATTTAATTCACCAGCTGCGTTTTCTGAGTTGTAGGATTCATAAAATTTTTGATAAAATTTATCGTATTCCTCGTTTTTTTTGAGTAAGTTAACTTTCTCTTGCTTATCTAACAATTGTTGATAAGAGACATTAAGATCAAGCCAATCTTTTTCAAACTGCTCGAGTAATTTGTCTGAGACTTTTTTCCTATTATAATATAGTTTTATCAAAGGGATAATATCTATCCATACCTGATCAATAAAAACTTTAACAATGTTGTCTTTAAAGATAAGTAAAGGCTTATCATCACATGTATGCACACGATATCCATTTGTCTGTAATTCATTTATCAGGTCTTCAATATGAGTTTCTGATGTATTGCCTATATATTGTTTTAGCCATTGTGGCATATTAGGATCTTGGATATGCCAAGACTCGCTCAAATATTTACAATCATTTCTTCTGGTTTCACCTTTTTCTAGACGACCTGGTACTCGTGTGCTAGAAATGGTATATTTTTCAATGATATCTCCCTTTTGATAATATTCATTGTGAAAGCGTTCGTATTTATTGGGTCTATGAATTTTTGTTCTATAAATTAGTTTCATTACTATTCCTTTATTTTTCATAGTTTGTCAAATTAAGCTAGAAATTTCACCTGGCTCATTTAAAATTGATACAGAGTTTTGTAGTTCAAGGACTTCCTTGAGATTCGATTCCTCTTATCAGCTAGAGTTGATATGAATATTTGAGAAAGTCCACTGAAATTCATCCTCCTTGGAGTTCGATAGTGTCTAAATAAAACATTAGAATGTTCATGATCCTGGGACATCCAAAAGATATAAGCTCAGTATAAGTATATCATAAATAACAACATTTTGACTTTCCGAAAAATACTTGTTTTTCGGAAACTACTGCGATATATTTGAAGTGATAATCTACAATAGAAATAAGTACGAAATGTATAAATGCTAGATTTTTTCTAATTTTAAATTATTAAGCTCTCTTTTGACTTTTCTTCTTATCAAACTTATTAATTTCTAGTTTTACATATTTTTCAAGAGTACTATTTTTGATTCTACAATCGTTAATTCTATTCTCTTCAATTAAATCAAATATCTTAGTTTTGAACTTTTCATTATCTTTTTCTTTGTATACTACTATTGTTTCAACTATCTTAACCATTATATCTAGTTTTTTTGATAATAAAACTAATTTTGATATATCATCGTATTTATTTAGAGCATCCGGAATATGTTCTTTTGTTCCTTCATAATTTAATTGAGTACTCCAATGACCATGAGCTAATCTGTTTCTCATCGTTATAAACTCTTGAAATTCTTGTAAATAATTATTTTTATCTTGAAAAAGATCTGATAAATTTTTTCCATTCACATCAGTCCAATTAATATTTGTAGATTTTCGAAAACTAATTTCTAAGCACTCTTTCCATTTTTCATATGTTGTTCTTTTTCTCTTTATAGTTTGTAATTCAGTCTCACTGAATGCGACAGTAGAACTTTCATGCAATAATTTCATCAATTGTAACTCAAATTTACTGCCTAAAATATACGCGTATAGATTAGTCAATGCTTTCAATTCATCTTTAAGATTTTTTCTAATTTGACATTCTTTGTTTTTTGAAATATACCAATAATATTCACCTGCTAATTGTCTTGTTTGAAGTCTAATTGCTTCTAGCTGAAAATTTGCATATCGAATGTTTTCAGTATAGATTTGATATAAATCTTCCTTTGTAAGTTGTTGTGCCATTTTTCCTCCAATAAAAAAACCCTACTCTTCGAAAGAGTTTTCATAAATCAAAACTCTTTCGGAGGGTAGGGTTCGAACCCACCTTTAGTCATCAAACATATGTCATCAAACATAGTGTCTGAATGACTGACTTCCAAATTTTGGATGTGTTGTTTTCCACTTTACACCATCTCCGCATTATAAAGTCTTACAATAAATTTTAACATTTCGCTATCTATCTGTCAATAGTCTCTAATACATATAGAAAGATAGATACATTTTTTGTTAACTCTTTAAATGTTTTTATTAGTAATTCTCATACTTAATTATTATAATCTAAGTAAAAATCAAAAATATAATTTTAGATTATTAAAGGGAGGGGTTTGCTGATATAACATTCATTTTTAATATTTTCTATTATTATTCTTGCATCTTGCACTAGCCAAAGTACTCAATCTTTAGATGGTGAGTATTATTGGAACTCAAGTGAAAGAAACGAGTTAGCGTTTACTATAAAAGAAGAAAATGCTTCCATTGACCATGGAGAGGCTGACAGCTTTATAATTAACAAACAAAAGAATACGATCGAATTAACTGGATAAAATATTGCAAGTCGAACAGAAGAATATTCATTTAAAGATGGTGTCTTGTCCGTTGATATTAGCGGAGTTAAGCACGCTTACTATCTTAAAGGTAGCGAAGCATATAATAACGCACTAAAACAATATGGATATAAATAACATCATTCACACCTATTTTACCGAATAGGTGTTTTTTGTGCTAATTAGATTTCTTCAAAAAAACTTTTAAGCTTATTATTAACTGAATAGCTTATATTTCATGCAAATTAGCTTAATCAAAGAAATTGGATTATATTTTATTATACAATGGATTCATGAATAATTTAAAAGAAGCAAATATTAGAAAAGCCATTTGGCATATTAGACGTCACCTAAACGAACTATTAAACTCACAGGATGAAAAATATAGGAAACATGAAATGTTTCACCTAAGATCTAGCATTGAATGTTTAGAACGTGTAATGAACAACGAAAAACCCTATCCACCTATGGATAGGGAAGAAGTGTTTTAAAAGTCATTGTATCTATTATATAAAATTTAGTATTACAAAAAGTATGTTTTTTAAATTAAAAATATGCTTTTTCAGATTGAAGACAAAGTTCTTAGAACCCAAGCTTCTGAGGGCTTTTCTTTTTGTAAAGTCATATAATAGAGATAAGGTTGGGCTTACTTTAGCATGCTTAAATATAAATAAAATTGGTGAAATGAATAGCAAATATCCCTTTTTATTACTATATTTTAAAGGAAAATAATTCTTCTAATTAACAACTATTGTAGAAAGAATTTCTTTAAATCAAAAAACTATGGTTCAAATATTTTAATTAAATAATACTTTTATATATTTTAACTTTATGTTTAAAAGATTCTATTCCACCTTCAAGATAATCAACAATATATTTTTTTATTTTATCTTCACTTGGATATCCGGAGTTTTCAATCCACCCATGTTCACCATTAGATTTCATTAATATAACTAAATCTGACAATGCATTTGTCACAATTGTAGCATTATGTGTAGCAATAATAATTTGACGATTTGATTTTACATCTCGTAATATTTTGACCAAATTATTAAAAATGTATCTGGAATCTAAGTTATCCTCTGGTTGATCAATTAGCAATGGACGATTATCATCAGTTAATTCAGAATATGCAAGAATAAAATCAAGCATTGCAACCACTTTTTGACCTAAACTTAAGTTAGTAACATCTTTAAAAATTGCTTTCTTATTTTTATCTGTAACCTTTGAGTTAATATTGAATTCTAAAGAGAGCTTTTCACAATTATTGTATGTATCCTTCAAGTAGTCTTCTATGCTAAATAGATCTACTTTGTCCCAAATGTTGAAAATTTCATCAAAAACATCATCTACATTTGATTTTTCAACCGTTATTAAAGACAAGTCGGGATAAATTGAATTAGAGTTCCCCTGATTTGCAATTTGAATTAGTTGATTCTCATAAAGAATTTCCCTATCATTCATCATTTTTACAAAATTTGTAAATCCTATCTTATTAAAAACAAATGATAAGTAGTCAATAATATCTTCACAGGACAGCATGTACCCTTTGAAAGGCCTTTTTAAATTTTTTCCTGGTGGGAAAAAACATGTTTCAAAGTGGTCCGGTAAAAGATACTTAAGTTCCTGCTTATAAACAATTTGTAAATTCCCCGTTTGTTGGTTATTAAAATTATCAATAATTGAATTTATAAAATTATATTGTTTACTTAATTTCTCATCAGCAGATTCAATTGCTGGAATTATCTTTTCTATTTTATCAATTTTTTCGGAGAAGATATATTTTTTGTTCTTTCTATCCTTGAAAAGTGTACCACGTAGAAAATCATCTATTTTGCCACTACTCGCAGAATTAACTAATTCGTTAACAGAATATCTACTATCAAACATTTCATTAAGTAATGATTCTTTCTTTCTTTTTGGTACTTTAATAATTTTTTCATCATCTAGAATTTCATAAATTAATAAATGATTTTCTATTATCTTTGATTTTATTCTATTTTCATGAAACCAATATTTATCAGTACTTTTTGTTCTAACTTGATAGAAATCATAGATGTTTTCATTCTCCTTTTGTTTAGGAAGATTCAACTCAATTATGTATTGTTTTTCAAACATTTCATACCATAAATAGACTTTTGAATGTTTAGATAAAAATTCTAACTTCTGTTTTGAGTCAGCTTTTTGTGAAAGAACAAATTGAATTAATTCTAAAATAGTACTTTTCCCGGTCCCTCTTCCTCCTATAATGCTATTTAATGAGTCGGAAAACAAAATTTTAAATTTCTTATTACTTGACAAAAAAGCCTCTTTATTCGTAGGTAAATATATACCTCGTATAACTTTTTTTATTTTTTTATTTGGTTTGTCTAATTTTACTGTAACATCATACTCTGATAAAGATTCTTTCAATTGTTTATAACTTCTCTTACTGAATTTTATCCACATGGGATTAATAGAATGATTTTCAATATAATGTGAATCATTATCCAGAATAAAAAATGGATTCACGCCTTTATTTATTTTGGAAATGTAATTTCTTACATTTGAAATACTGTCTTTATTTGAAACTCCAATATACTTCAAATATTCTTTCGAAAATAATTTTTTCTTATAAGCATTAGTAAAGAGTTTTCCATCTTTAAATATATCCGAACTATTTATATGAGCAATATAAGTGATGAATTCTTCCTTATTAAAAGTATCAATAACATCTAAACTAGCTTTATATGACCCCGCTTTAATACCCATAAGGTTTTCTTCTAGCCATTTTTTGATAATTTCACTTTTCTCATTTGGAAAAGCTACAAGAACATGTATTCTATCAGCACATGAAATTTCCACCCCATTTATTACCTCAATATATTCCTTACCTTTATTGATATTCAATTCAGATAAAATTTTTATAGCTTTTTCCATTTTCTTAATTCCTGAAATTGTATTATGATCAGAAACCACTATTGTTGAAATATTTTCTCGATATAAACTCTGAGCAACTACCAAAAATGATATTTGCTCTTTTTCATTTTCAAAACCATTTTTTTGATAGTTATTATAAATAATACTATCACCATCTTTTGTTTTAAAATATTCCTCTGGAAAAAGCTTATTATTTTTTACTTCTAAAAGATAATCTTCTACAGATAGTTTATTCCATTCTTTCTCTGATAAATCGTTCCAAACTTTAAATAATCTGTAATCATGGGATACTGGGGTATGGATGTGAAACAATGTTTTACTATATTTCCCACATTTATTTTTAGTTTTCAGTAATTCATCATATGCCTTTTTTATTTCATTATTTTCTTTTCCCATTTTCAATCTCCATAAACAAAAAAATAATACACTATTATTATTTTACATTAACAATATCACTGTTCAACAGGTAAGAAATTCCCTACAATAATCCCTACAATTCTAGGATCTTCATCATACGAAAGAAAAATATCTCGATATTTTGGATTGATAGAAAATAATCGTAAACCCTGTTCTTCCTGGTAAACTCTTTTAATGTATGTCTGAGTATTACAGACTACTGCATATACTGCACCATCATAATCAACCCCTGTTTCACGAATGAGGGAAACGGAACCATTTGGATATTTAGGCTCCATAGAATCCCCTGATACCCAAGAGGCGAAATCATGTCCCAGCTCCTCATCATAGTAAACCGTATCGTATTCTTTTTCTCCATAAATAGTAGCTCCAAGACCAGCAGACATTTCTTCATAGACCCGATATTCATAACGTGGTTCAACAATAGAGACCACCTTCTTATTCTGCTCTTCTGTAACTAAGTCACGAGCATAAGACACAACTTGTTCTTTTCCATTAGGTGAGAGGACATTATAAAGTCTGACAATCTCTATCTCAGTGAAATAGCCTTTTGGGACACTCAGAATCTTTTCTAGTAATGCTACTTTCTCAGTAGAAGGTTCTTTGACACCACGTTCCCAAGCAGAATAGGCTTGATAGCTAATTTCTAACTTATCGGCAATATCTTTTTGTGTTAGTTTTAGCTCTTTCCTACGAGCTTTTAATTTTTCTGGTTGATACATCGTTTTCCTCACATTAATAGTAATTTCAATTCAGCTTTTTGTTTTGCCTCTTTGTCTGTTAGCTTATTTTTATCCCAAACATAAGCTATAGATTTTCCTTTATCATAGATGAGCCATACTTTTAAATTGTCACGGCTAGCCTTTATTGTTTTCCAATTCTCTTGATTCAGAAGTTCAGGATACTCATGACTAGTAACAAAGCCTCGTTGGTTTAAAGTTGCTCTATCTTATTGATTAGAGAAGTCTGGTAGTTGTTAAATTCCTTTATAATCCGTTCTTTGATACTATGGAATAAAAGTAGTAATGGAGCATTTTGTCCATCGATATAAGCCTCGATAGCCTGCTTAATGCAATCTTCTTTTCCAGAATAATATTCTCGTAAGAAATCTAAAAGACGAAAAAACAGTGCTTGCTTTGAAACATTCAGACTATTCTGAATGTGTTGAAAGGTATCGCAACTATAATAAATCTTTGACAACAAAACAATGTCAGTCATTAATACTACAGCAGAGAAAATATTCGCTTCTCTATCTAGTAGGTTCTCCTGATTATCAATAGATTCAGTAAAATAAGTGCCTTCATGCTTAAGGATGAAGTGTCCTAATTCATGACATAGAGTGAAATTTTGCTTCACAATGGAGTTATCTTTCTCATAGGAAAAACTAATTCCTGATTCATCAATGACAGTTAATCCTTCAATCTTATGATTTGAGAAGTGATGACTAATCACTTGAATTTGAAATTCATGAATACAATGTTGAAAGAAGTAGTTAAAATCATAATTTAGTAACGAAATATCATGATCCTTCATGTACTGGTATAACACATGTTTTGTAGACTTACTTATTCTTGTATACAATTCATCCAAAGAATGATACCTCCTTTAAGTATAAATTACAAAACTAAATCAATTTGGTTGAGTTTATTATATAAAAATAGTGGACTATTGTCCACTCAGAATTTTTCCCTAACTAGTTCACTTAAATCTTTTAAATCATTCTCATTAAAAATCAACGATCCTTCAAAAGCTATTAAAATAAAACCTGAACGGATGTTAATGATGAGTTCTGTACCCAATTCTTTATTAGATTTAATCTTTCTTAATAAGTCTCCTTCTAACTTACAAGTAAATTGGCTAGGTATTTGCATATTATCTATAAATAAAATATCATCTTGAAAATCTCCTTGAAAAGAACAAAGTTTATATACCGAATTATTCTTTTTATATATTCCTATAAACTCACAAAATTTAATCCCAGTTTTTATTAGTGCAAGGAAATTTGATTCTATATTTCCTTCAGAATCGCTCTGATGTTCCTTTAACTGCTGTATCACATCTTTGAGTTTTATATCTATACCTTCTCCTTGATTTTTGTTAACTCTATTTATTATTGATGTTAAAAAGTCATCATTCTTTAAGATTGCTTCAATACATAAATGTTTAAAAAAACGTTCATCTGCCATAAATATTTCTTCATTTTTATATAAAGAATCAACACTTTCTAAATAACTCTTTACATTATTTTTGGTAAAAAGTTTATTCTTCAAACTCAAAATATTTAAAAATTCCTTCATGAAATTATAAAAAATAATTTGAATAATCCCTGAAAATCTTTCCCGCAATCCATAAGAATTTATATTATTGCAAATATGTTTATAATTATCCTCACATTGATAATACTCATTAACATCCTCAAAGCTCCTAAAATCAATACTGACTTTACTCTGTTCTATATTTTTATCGTCAATCTGAATATAAGGAATCTCCAAAATTTTAGCTAGATCATATCCTTCAAAATATGGGTGAAATATACGTTCCCCAATTTTAGAATTTTTTCTCATATTACAATAGAGACAAATAGGAACTAGATTGAGTGGAAGAATCGCCAACGAAGGATATTCGCTTTTCGGAAGTACATGATCTAGCGAAACTTGACTGTAGCCGAATGAAGCGCCACAGATTGGACAACGCCCTTCAGCCAGCGAAACAAGTTTAGTTCGAAACTCGTGAAGTTCTTTTCCTATTGCATACTTTTCATAGAATTTACCAAAGTCTTCAAAATATCTATTATCTTTATCTTCAAATGTAGTTAAGTCACATGACTGGCCCTGGTTAAAATAATTTTCCTGTAACTCTTCCTGCCAAGAATATAAATTTTCTTCTAACTTTTGATAATCAGAATCATCTTCGTAGAAATCAATCATATCCAGATAGTCAGTAGAGGTTCGAAGCCTATCTAAAACTGAAACTATATTTAATTCTTCGAGATTGAAGCCATCAATTTGTTTCATTTTTTCTATATTCTTATTAGTAAATTAGCTTCACTACCAGCAATACTTACTAACCTTTCTAATTGATCATCATCTTTATTTGATTTTAATATTTCAATCATTTTATAGTATCCTGTTTGTTGAAGTCCTATATTAAAAATACTATCATTTATAGTATTAATACTCTCACCAAAAGTATTTATATCGATATTGTTAAGTATATAACTCCCTTCAATATCACGTAATGCAATTTTTACGCATCTATTTGGAATTTCTTGAATTGTGATTGGAGAATGTGTCGCTATAAATGCTAAGCCATTATACGCACTGACTATATCGGCGAGTAATCTAATATAAGCTTTTATCATTGGTGGATGTAAAAAGAGTTCTGGCTCATCAATCAGTACTACTGTTCTCTGTGTTATTTTTAATGCTAAACTTGTCAAGACTAAGAGAAAGATCTTTTGTCCAGAACTTAACTTACATATTTTTTCTTGAGAGTCCATCTCATTATCATAGACTAATAGACTCGCTGTTTGTTCATTGTTCGAATTACTTTCAGACTTACCTATAATAAAATCATCCTTATAAATTTCTAAAACCTTACTAGACAAATCTTCAAATGATATTCTATTTAACATTTCAATCCATAATCGCCTTCTTTTCTGATCTGGGTGATTTCTAATGTCTTTAATTAATTCCAATAATTCTCTGTCAATTAATGTATTTATGGATTCATTTCCTAAATAATTTTGTATTCCTATGTATTCTGCATCGATATTGCTTCCTTCAAAATTAATTTTCTCATCAAAAGGACTAAAAGAAATATATAATATTTTTTTTATTACATTAGCATCCGGAACAGTGTCGAAAGAGCTATCAATAATATCAAATTTGGATTCACATCCTGCAAATGCAAATGCTAATTGTTGTAAAAATGAAGTTTTTCCGCTTCCATTTTTTCCTATAATACAGTATATATTATTTGAGATTATAAAAGGCAATTCTGATTCACCTGATGTAATAGAAATGTTATCTTTAGGTTTGACATCTACATTTAAAAGATTATGGATAGAGTTATTTATAGTAAACTTATAATTCGATAAAAAATCTTCTCCTATTGTTAAACGATGACATTGGTTTAGTAAATCTTCCCAATCATGCTCATCTCTAAAAAAAGAAGAGTCGATTATTCCTAAAAATTTCTGATATTCTCCATATTTAGATTCTATAGAATCTGTAATCTCATCCTCTGATGTAGCTCTGATACAATACTCTTTAGCTTCTTCATATTCACTTAAAAAGTCTTCTATACGAAATGCAATATCTCCAGTGAGTTTATACCATTTTTCAGCTTCACTAACATCTGTTAATTTCTCTTTAATAAATTCATAATAATCTGTAGATCCGCCCCAAAATAAGTATTTTCTAATATTATTTTCAACTCTTCCTTCTAGTATTCGATTAATATTATCTCGACTATGTGGCTCAACTTTAACAAAAAATTGAAATGAATTATCATAAAAAAATTCTATTGTTTGTTTATAACCATAATCATCCCATTCATTCAGCCTAAAATCGATTTTTTTTATAAATTCATCAAATTTCATTTTTTCCCCTTTTTAAAATGCTCCTAAATTATGGATTTTAACACCTAAACTCATCAAATATAAGTTCAAAAATCTGTTAAATTATAAATATATTTTAATAATATTCTTACGATCCAATGATTTCTTCAATTGCTTAATTAGACTCATATCTAATAAGTCCATATTTTTGTCAAAAAACGATATTTTATGTCGCTATATATTATTGTAAAAAGCTTTCTTTCGTTCTTCCATAAATTCAATTAACTCTTTCTTGAAAATAGCCTTTTCTTCTTCAGTTAGACCATTTGAATTCATACGAAAAAGAAGTTCTACATTATCTAACTCTTCTTTTAGATTTTCATCCGAATTTCCAACTAAATAATCAATTGATACATTTAAAACTTGTGCTATCTTAACAAGATTTTCTTGGGTTGGTTTTTTCTTGCCTCTCTCCCAGTCTGCATAGGAAGATTGTCCTATCCCTAATCGTTTTGCGAGTTCAACTTGAGTTAAGTGAGCTTGTTTTCTTAATTCTTTTAAACGTTCTGCAAACGCCATAGCTATTCCTCTTCAAATTTTTTTAAAAAATTTCAAAAACCCCTTGATTTTTATCGCCTGCAGCGATAAAATATAAATATAGCTGTTAGCGATATTAAAAATCAAAATAATAATCCCTAGCAATTGAGATCGTTGACAATTAAATAAAAAGTGCGTCTGACAAGCAGAGGACTGACTATCAAACTACACAATTAACTTAGCACCTTTATTGTAATATATTTGATAGGTAAAGTCAAGTCCGTTTTATGGTTGAAGTGAAGATATAAAACAAAACTCAATTTTTGTGGGCTTCCACGCATTTCGGACTTTCGCACTTTTCCGAATAGTAAAGTGAACTGGCTTCGCCAAAGGGCGTAAGAGAATCCCTTGGGTATGATTATGACTAACTGAAGAGATTGGCTGGGAAAGCGATGGTAATTGACGCAAAGTACCTTGCTAAACGTTGCCACCGTGGAAAGAGAGATCTTTCCAACCAAATAACTTTTCTTTACTGCTGTCTATCTACTAAGATAGACCAACTCTCAAGCTACTAAGTTCTTTCCTTTTTTACTTAGTAGCTTTTTTACTTTTACAATAAAGGAAAATGATATGACAAACTTTTTTCGCACTATAATGTAAACGACTCTATGATAACTATGAATTTACCTATGGTATGTTTAGTAAATCTGATAAACTACAGGCTAAACTCTATGCTCAAGCTCAAATTGATTTAGACCATCTCGTAGATGATGCTCGTAGAAATGGCTATGCTCATGGAGATATTCAATTCTATAGTCGCATGTTTAAACGCAAACTATTTACCCACTATTACTTAAGAGTGAAGCAACTGGCTTAACTCTTTTTATTTTACATTCAGAAAGGAAAATCTTATGATCTCAGAAACACTTAAAATGAAACCAGAATTTATTGGTCCTGCTTACTATGAACGTTTAGGAAATGCTCCTCGTTATGTCTTTGGTAAAGAAGGAAAGTACCAACGACATATTCTAAATAGTGAAACTCATGGTGCCTTCCACGTTATTACACCGGCTTCTACAACAGTCTTTCCAGAAGATGCTCTTGTTGAAGCAGTTAATCTTATTTTCTTATCGGACACTTCGCTGAATGGAAATTCTGTCGCACCTGCTCCCAACGTTTTTGCTGAGAAGCTAATACTCAAGAAATAATAAAATAAAGGAGAAAATAAAATGGCTAAAACTGGATTAAACTATGGAATCTATAAAGCACTAACACACAGTGACACAGGAACAACACAGATTTATGTAAATACCTCTAATGTAGTTCCTATGACAGTAGGTGAATTTGCTTTAAAGTCTCTAAAACAATAAGGTAAAAATAAGGTAAACTTTTGAGTGCTTTGAAACGTTGATAGTATCGTATTGATTAACGTTTTGAGAATTGTGATGCTTTACGAGCTTTCTTAAGACCTGATTTTTTCTACATTATGATATTTATGGTAAATTATCACTAAAATCAAGTAATTTTAAGAGATAAATCCTCAATCTTTACATATATAATCCTTTTGAAAATCGAGAGGTTATCAAAGGGTTATCACTTTTTAGTTTTCGGAGCTTATGTAGTTGAGAAATACGAAATACTGTATCATAAAGATGATGTACAGTTTAGCAACAAATATACAGTTTCTTCGTGCCTGGACAATTTCTTTTTCTATCCTGAAGATATTTAAACAGTTCTATATATTATTTCTTGTGAGTAATTTTCATCAAAAAATTTCATAGAGTAGCTCCCTAGAATCATGGAAAAGTAGTAAAAATAGTTGTTATCCTAGTTGATTAAAAAAATCCCTGATTTCCTCATCTTTTATAAAATAATATATAATTTTCCCCTCTCTTCTAGTGCCCAAGATGTTTTGATTGGCTAGTTTACGAAGATGGTGGGAAGTAGATGCCATACTGAGATTTAGTAAACAGGCTATATCACAGACACAGAGTTCTTCAACAGCAAGAAGATAGAAGATGATATTTATCTGTTTATTATCGGTAAATTTTGTTAAAATGCGAAGTGATTTTTGGACTTTTTCCTTTTCAAGGTAGTTCGTTGCGGTTGTAATACTTTGCTGATTTATAACATTCACTTGGCAGATACTATCTTTTTTCATAATATTTTCTCCTAGCCTAATATAGTCCATAGTATGTCAAAACTGTTATTTTCAATCAGGATATATATCCCCAATCCTAAATAAACAACGGCAATAAACCATCTGCTATATTTTTCCAAAATTTCTCCAACAGAAGAGACTTGTGCCAATTTTTGGGCAGAAAAAACCAAGAGATAAATCATGACTAGAAAGGTAAGTAAAGCTACTATCAAATTTGCTAAATTTAAGGTAGTAAAATATGGAACAAAGACACCAATATTGTCAGCACCACAACTTGCAAAAGTAATCATAGCGACTAGAAATATCAGGTTTTTATTATCTTTGCGCAAACCTTCTTTGGCAATAGCTTCTCCATCAGAATCTCCTAAAAGCAAAACTTTGAGACCTAGGAAAATTGGAATCAAACCGAGTAAACCTAAAATCTCTTTACTAGGAATATAATTTAAGACAAATGCAAAAAGCAAACTTAGCAATATTAGACTAACAGAGCCTAGAAATTGTCCTAAATAGATGTTAATGATGTCTTTTCTGCTTTTTCTTTTGGCAAAAAATAACATTAGGATAATAAGTAAGTCTACGGCTGTCCCAGAATACAGGATTATTGAAGTAACAACATTTTGAATCATAAAACACCTCATTCAAATATATTTTTGAATGTATTCTAACATTAAACTTTGTAGATGTCAACTTAAAATCCACCAAAATATAGATAAGAAGTTAGTGTACCAAATATTAAAAAGCCCTGCCATCGAAATGACAGCAGGGCTTAACTTCAATATCCAGATAATATATTTATCTAAAAAAGGTACAGTTTTTATTGATTTGTAGTGCGATATAATGAGTTTCCAAAAATCAAAAATCGCTTAAAATCAATATTTTGACATCTATTGGCGTGTACTGAAACCCTTACTTAACCTCTGTAAGGATATAATTACGGTACCAGTATATCATAAATAATAACAAAATCTTGACTTTCCGAAACATAATGATTTTCCCGAAAGAAAGAGATCAACCTAAAAAATTACTTTCTTACTTATGTAATGTTTCTTTAATATAATATAGAAATAAAAAGTATGTAAATGAAAAGATTTATCACATTACTTTTAGTGTCTCTATCTACAATTTTATTAATTGCATGTTCTAACCAATCAAGCAATTCTTTAGATGGCGAATACCGTTGAATAAACGAGAGTAGAAATGAAGTTGCCTTTACCATTTCAGGTAACAAAGGAAATAGCAACAAAGGAGAGGCCGACACCTTTACAATTGATAAAGACAGTGCAACAATCGAACCGACTGGCTCTAATATCATAAACCGAAAAGAGAATTATACCTTCAAGGATGACGTATTCACTGTAGATATTTCAGGAACAAAGCAGGAGTATTACAAAAAGGATAGTGAAGAAATACAGCGACAAGTAAAACCCTCAAACTATTTGATATTCTTTATACAATAAAAACGCTTTTGTACTGACCCCAAAAGTTAGATTTTTTCTGTCTAACTTTTGGGGGTCAGTACACACCCGCATAGCGGGTATTTTTTTGCTCGTATAATTCATCAGGGGTTTGGGGATTCCCCAAAATTCAAATCATCCCAAAAAGTACATACACTTTGTGTATACAAATTTTGGGATGATTTTGGGAGTGTGTGTATACAGACTCTGAGCTCGCAAAGTCATATTATGAGAAATCTTTCCTTCTCGATAAAATAATCCCAAAAATCAATTTGACTGTCATTTGTGTGTACAAATATTTTAAGAAGATATATAAAAAACGCTGCAAAATTTTTAACAGCGTTTCCTTATTTTAAAATTCTCATATGTCTTTCTTTTTTATGGTTAGCATCATAGTATTCCAGCATCGCATGATACAAACGAGCCTTCGTTTTATCTTGTTGTTTAATTCCATGAAGAAATAATTCTGCTCGCTTTAATTTCAATATGTATTCACATATCTGATCAAAATCCTTATCCATATTACTTTTGAAAATAAACATCTTTTTCCTCCATCACATCAACTATTTTTTGCATCAAAATAGACATATCCATTTTGTTTTCATAGCTTATTCTCCCAACTACAGTTGCAAGACGGGCTATAGAATTGATATTCTTTCCGACTTGTTCCAACTCTTCTGTTAAAGGAACTAAACCTTCAAAAGAGACTTTTTGGATGTTCAAATCTGTTCGTATTAATTTTTGTCTAGCAAACTCAGAAAAATTACGAATATTTTCCTTCCTCATACAATCATTTAATTTTTTATTTTCTTCTTCCGTCAAAAACACCTGTTTCAACACAGATTTTATTCTCATGGTCCTATCACCTCGTTTTCTTATTTAGTCGTTTTACAAGTTCTTTCACTTGTTTACTTGTCTTCTTTTCATATTCTATCATCAGCTCAACGCAGTAGTGAAATATCCTTACATTATCCAAATCCTCACTTTGTTCTGCTATTCTTTCTAACTGACGTAAGTTATTGATAATTCTTCTAACTTGAAATATAAAGTCATGATAAGATTCAAAATCAAATTGAAGATAAATAGGCGAGCTCTTAAATAACATTTTTCTGGCATAAGAGGAAAAACTTAGATGATTTGTCATTTCAATCAAGTTATTCACTATTTCATTTTGCTCCTCAGTGATGTAACATTTCTTTAGAACAGTCCTATATCTACTCATTTATCATATACTTCTTTCGGGCATTTTCATGGGCAATAGCTTTGCACTCCAGCATACGTTCCTGCTTTAAATTCTCCATAGACTTAAATAAATACGCCAAAGGAGACGTCGCATCCTCAGGAATCCGTTCAATCATGCTAATGACTTCATCACTAGTTACATACCCACTAGCCAAATACTCGCCTATCTTCATCTTCTGAGCATGTGTTAAAGTGTAATTGTTAGGATACAAAAATCTATCATTGTACTTATAAGAAATGGATTCTAACAAAGAATAATATTTGGGTGGAATATAAGTTTCAGGCTTTCTAGAACTATTATCCAGTATATTCTCAATCTCTTTCTTATTCTTATTCTTACTCTTGTTCTTAATCTCTTGCGTTACATTATCATTTTCATCCGTTACTGTAACGTTACAGTCTAAAACGAGTTGTGGCTCGCCTGTAATTAGTGCTTTTTGTTTTTGTCTATGACGAGCAACACGTTCCCTAGTTTGTTTTCTAATCTTTTCTAGTCCATCTATATTCTGATGTTTCTCCCATTTTGGAATGGTAATAGCGCCATCTATGATTTCTATCATGCCAAATTCTTCAAACATGCTGAGAGCTAATTTTACAGATGTAGCCTTTCGCCTAAACACTGTTGAAAGCATCTCTTCTGTGTAATAAACCTTGTTCCCTAGACTTAATATGCCACTATTATTTTGCTTTCCTGCAAGCACCAGAATTTTAAACCATATTACAATAAGAGTATCTCCTTCTGGCATTGATTCTATTAGCTGAATTTTTTCATCATCAAATATATCTGTTGTTATCTTGATCCACTGAACACCATTCATACGAGTACCTATCTTTCATATTGCTTCAACCATCTTGTTACTGCTCTTTTATCGTATAAAGTCACTCCATCAATCACCATGGTTGGCATTCCTTCTTTCGTCCATTTTTGGATTGTTGTCGTAGATACATCTAACCACCTAGACAAACCTGACATACGAACCATAGGTTTATAAAGTTCTTTATCTTCAAATACTCTTGCTACAGCATTTGAAATCATCTCATCATAGTGAGCACGTAATTGCTTCTCTAATTCTTTAGGAAGCTGGACAACTAAAGTAGTTTCCGACATAAATTCACACCTCATTTCTAAATTAAATAAGCTCCGAAACCATTTAATTTGTTATTCATTTTGAATTATATATCCTTTTTGAATTTTTGCCAAGCTTTTTTATTCAAAAAGAATAAAATGTGTTATAATGATAAAAAGGAGGTTCTTATGACGAATCATATTACTAAACTGATAGAAAATAGCGGAAAAAAATTGACAGAAATTAGCGAAGCTACAAATATAGCCTATCCTACACTTTCTGGATACAATCAAGGAATCCGCAAACCTAAAAAAGATAATGCTGAAAAATTGGCAAAATACTTTAATGTTTCCGTCGCTTACATTATGGGACTTGATAGCAACCCACACGCTCCATCAAATCTTAAAATTGTTACAGATAGTTTCAAAACATCTAAAATTGGTTCTGTGACACCTTTTAAAAGCGATATGGAGAAGTTAAAGAAGAGCATCGAATTTGGCGAAAGGGCATTAGCACTACCACTTGATGATAGTTTTTCAGATGAATTTCGTCATATATTCTCAGAATATCTAGCTGAGAAAAACAAACGTTTTATGTCTGAGTTTATAGATTATATGAATCACCAAAATAAAGATTCTAAAGTTTGGCAGAGCTGGATTAAAACAGACGAATACGCTATCCGCCAAGAAGATAGAAAAAATAGATAGACACTCATTTCTCAATTACATAAGCTCCGAAAACTTAGATACGGAGAAAAAATGTCTATACACAAATACAAAACAAAAAAAGGAATCCTATACTATGTCAGCTTTTACATTGGCTTAGATGCTTATGGAAAGAAAAAAAGGCACTTAAAGAGAGGGTTCAAAACCAAAAAAGAGGCAAAATTGTACGAAGCTCGTTTAGAAGCTGGTGTCGTTGCCCCCACAGTAAGTACCGACAAACCTAACCCCAAAGTCACTTATAAAGAACTTTATCAAGAATGGTTTAAGGCCTATGTTGGTACCGTTGAAGAAACAACTTCTTCCCAAACAAAGAATATCTATCGAATACATATTCTACCAGTATTTGGAGATAAATTTATTGACCAAATCAGTCCTTTAAACTGTCAAAATTTTATTACACAAAAATCTCAGACTTTCAAAAATATCAAGCAGATAAAATCCTATACCTCAAAAATTTTTGATTTTGCAATCAATATGAACTACATTGATCGCAATCCAATGAAGAATGTTATCATGCCTAAAATCAAAAAAACAAGATCAGATAATTTTTGGTCACTGGAGGAATTACATCATTTCCTTGATATAGTGAAAGAAACTGAGCCATTTAAACATTTTGCTTTATTTAGACTGCTGGCATTTAGTGGACTACGAAAAGGGGAGTTATACGCTTTAAAATGGGCTGATATTGACTTTGATAGCAATCTCTTAAACATTGACAAAAGTCTAGGAAGAATTGACGGTAAAGCGATTGAAAAGAGCACAAAGAATGAATCTTCAGTTCGCACAATCTATCTTGATGATGAGACAAGCGATATTATTAAACAATGGAGAAATTTCTATCTAAAAGAACAATCTCAGTTGCCTCTCACGAAGCTGAATATTAGTAACGAATATATGTTCTCTTATATATCAAGCAATAACAAAATTGAACCCTTACATGCTGACTACATTAACAATGTACTGAATCGAATTATTAAAAAGCATAAATTAAAACCAATTAGCCCTCATGGGTTCAGACATACACATGCAACACTTATGTCTGAAATTGGAATCGACCCTTCTAATACATCCAAACGACTTGGCCACGCAAGCAGTCAGATGACATTAGATGTCTATACTCACACTACAAAAACTGGTGAGAAAAACTCTATTGACAAATTTGCAGATTATCTCAATAAAGCAAAATAAATCATGATTTTTAAAATTTAGCAGAGGTTAGCAGAGGGTTATCACAAAGCTATTTCATCTCAAAAATCGACAAAAAAGCACTTTGCAAAATCTTTGCAAAGTGCTTTGAAACGTTGATATAATCGTATTGATTAACGTTTTGAGAATTGTGATGCTTTACGAGCTTTCTTAAGACCTGGTTTCTTACGTTCAACTTTACGTGAGTCACGTGTAAGAAGTCCTGCGCGTTTCAATGAATCACGGAAGTCTGGGTCTACTTGAAGAAGGGCACGAGCGATACCGTGACGGATAGCTCCTGATTGACCAGCGTATCCACCACCTACAACGTTAACGAAAACGTCGTATGAACCTGCAGTTGAAGTAACTGCGAATGGTTGGTTGATTACAAGACGAAGGTCAGCGTGTGGGATGTACTCTTCAACATCTTTTTTGTTAACAGTGATTTTACCAGTTCCTGGAACAAGGCGAACGCGTGCAACAGCGTTTTTACGACGTCCAGTACCTGCATATTGTGCTTGTGACATACTTTATTGTTCCTTTCCTTAGATAAGTCCTGAAATATCAAGAACTTCTGGTTGTTGTGCAGCGTGAGTGTGCTCAGCTCCAACAAATACTTTCAACTTCATACCTTGAGCGCGTCCAAGAGTATTGTGTGGAAGCATACCTTTAACTGATTTCTCGATCAAACGTACTGCATTTTTAGAACGAAGTTCACCTGCAGAGATTTGTTTCAATCCACCTGGGTGGTTTGAGTGAGTGTAGTAGATTTTATCAGTTGCTTTTTTACCAGTTAATTTAACTTTTTCAGCATTGATAACAATCACAAAGTCACCTGTATCAGTGTGTGGTGTAAATGTTGGTTTGTTTTTTCCGCGAAGTACGCTAGCAACTACTGCAGAAAGACGTCCAAGTGGTACATCAGTTGCGTCAACTACGTACCATTTACGTTCAACTTGGCCTGGTTTAGCCATAAATGTTGTTTTGTTCATGATTTCTCCTATATATAGTTCGATTTTTGTTTACGGTGATGGGTGTTCCTTCCCATCGAAAAGTATTTGGAAGGTTCCGGGGCCTTTCAAATGGGGTAAACAATACCGCCTACTATAATACCAAATTTCACCCCTAAAAGTCAATAGATATGAAAAATATTTTTCTGAATTCCACTCTTTTTATCTCTAAAAAACCTCGCTTTCGCGAGGCTCTTCTATTTATAAGATAAGGCACGTTTAAAGGTTTTCCAAGGACCTAAATCATCTGTCTGCAGAACGAGACTAGCGTACATACGCCCGATAAAGACTGTTGCAGTTACTGCAAAAGCAATCGTAATAGCAAGCGAAATCCAAGCTTCTAACCCATTTGCATAACCATTAATAGCTCTAAACGGCATGAAGAAAGTCGAAATAAAGGGAATATATGAACCAATCTTCAAGATGAGATTGTCACCAGCTGCACCTAGAGCTGTCACTCCAAAAAAACCACCTATAATCAAAATCATCAAAGGTGACAAGGCTTTTCCTGAGTCCTCAGGACGAGAAACCATAGAACCTAGGAAGGCTGCTAAAACAACGTACATAAAGAGGCTAACCAAGACAAACAATAAGGTGTTGAGCGAGAAAGCCTCTCCTATATGGTTTAAAATACCAGATTGTGCCAAGATTGGTAGGTCTTTAAAGAGAAGAATGGCAGCAAGTCCACCCACGACGTAAATGCCAATATGGGTCAAAATAACAAGAAGCAGAGCCAGCATGCGAGCGTAGAAATAATGACTAGCTCGGATACTAGAGAAGACCACCTCCATAATTTTGGTTCCTTTCTCGCTAGCCACTTCCTGAGCAGTGACACTAGCATAGGTAATCAAAATCATATAAAGGAAGAAACCAAGCCCTGCGGCCGCAAAGGTTTGAATCATTTTTTTATTTTCCTTGGATTCATCAATTTTCTCCGTAAAGTTAACTGTTTGTTCCAAGCGTTTTTCCTGTTCTTGGGACAAATTAGCCGCCGAGCGATTGAGTTGGTATTGCAGTTCGTTGAGCTTATTGGTTACTGCTAGCTTGATGCCTGTTTCAAGAGAAGTTTCACCATGATAGACGGCCTTGAGGACGCTGTCCTCTTGGTCAATGGTTAGGTAACCCTTGATTTTCTCATCTTTGATAGCAGCTTGGGCACTGGCTTCATCCTGATAATCAAAGTTGATACCATTGGTACCCTTGAGCCCATCTTCCACAGATGGCACAGTTGTTACTACTGCTATCTTACTATTCTTGGCCATAGAAGACCCTTGGAGATAGCCAATTCCTACAGATAAGGCTAAAAAGAGGAACGGCGAAATCACCATAAAGAAGAAACTCCACGATTTGACATGTCGAAGATAGGTTTCTTTCATTACAACCCACATATTTCTCATACTTCCACCCCTGATTCTAGTTTAAAGATTTCATCGATTGTTGGCGCTTGCTGGTCAAAGGTTGCGATATATTGCCCTTGAGTCAAGATTGGGAAGAGTTCCCTTCCAGCGCTCTCATCCTCCAAGATCAATTTCCAACTGCCTTGCTTGGTCAAACTCACCTGTTTGACATGAGGAAGATTTTCCAATTCTTCCTTGCTTCGTTCACTTGAAACAAAGAGACGCGTTTTCCCGTATTGATTGCGGACATCCTGAACCAGCCCATGCAAGACCACACGGCCATCTCGAATCATCAGAATATCGTCACAAAGTTCCTCAACATTGGTCATGACATGGTCAGAAAAGATAATGGTTGCCCCACGTTCTTTTTCTTGAAAAATGACTTGTTTGAGCAATTCTGTATTGACTGGGTCCAATCCACTGAAAGGCTCATCCAAGATAATCAAGTCTGGCTCATGAATCAGAGTAATGATGAGCTGAATCTTCTGCTGATTTCCTTTTGACAGACTCTTAATTTTATCTGTCAGCTTTCCTTTCACTTCCAACCTCTTCATCCATTGAGGGAGTTTTTCCTTGATTTCCTTGGCATCCATGCCTTTTAGAGTCGCCAAATAGCGAACTTGTTCAAGGACTGTCAATTTAGGCATGAGACTGCGTTCTTCAGGTAGATAGCCAATCCGAGCGTAGGTCTCTTGACGAATATCCTGACCATCCAGACTGATTTCTCCTTGATATTCTAAAAACTTCAAAATACTGTGGAAAATCGTTGTCTTCCCAGCACCATTTTTTCCAACTAGTCCCAAAATACGACCTGGTCGCGCTTGAAAGTCAATACCAAACAAAACTTGCTTGGGTCCAAAACTTTTCTCTAGACTTCTTACTTCTAGCATCTTTCACCTCCGAAATGTCTTGCACTCATTATACTCCTTTTTGATAGCCTTTACAATGATTTTTGTCCATTTTTATCATCCTCATTTTAGTAAAAAATCTTGGGGTACTTTGAGTTATGAGTACATTATACAGTGCTAAACTCCAATTTATCTTCTCTGTTCCTCAACTGTCTATTTTTGATCCTGAATTGTTATTTGAAAAGCAAAAATCCACCCCGAAGGATGGATTGATAAGTTAACGCACTTCTGCATTGACTTTTTCTTCAAGAGACGCTTGGATTTTTTCCATGTAGCGTGCGACTTCTTCGTCCGTTAAGCTATCTTCTGGATTTTGGAAAGTCAAGCTATAAGCCATTGACTTCATACCAAGTCCCAATTTTTCGCCTGAGAAGACGTCAAAGAGTTTGATATCTGTCAAACGTTTTACGCCTGCAGCTTGGATAGCGTCCACAACCTCTTGGTGAGTCACTTCTGCCTTGAGAAGGAGGGCAACGTCACGGCTAACTGCTGGGAATTTCGTGATTTCCACAAATGGAGCAGCTGGTTGAAGGGCAGCTTCGATGGCTGAAAGGTTGAGCTCAGCTACATACGTTTCTGGAATATCGTAAGCCTTAGCAGTGACTGGATGCACTTGCCCAAGGAAACCAAGAACTTGGTCACCGAGTGAAATCACGGCTGTACGTCCTGGGTGAAGGCTAGCGATTTCAGATGTTGCCGTATAGGTTACTTGGAGTCCCAAACGAGCAAAGAGGGCCTCAAGGATTCCTTTAGCATAGAAGAAATCAACTGGAACTGCTGCTGTTTGGAAATCTTTTTCAGCAACCAAGCCTGTCAAGGCAAGGGCAAAACTGTTGATTTCATTTGGAAGTTCTTCTTTTGGATTACCTGTTTGTTCAAAGACTTTTCCAATCTCGTAAAGGGCCAAGTTTTTGTTCTTGCGAGCCACATTGTAAGCAACTGTATCTAGGATACCAGAAATCATATTTTGACGGAGGACAGAACGGTCCACTGTCATTGGCCACATGAGTTCAGTAAGATTAGTTGGTTGAGCCGTAAACTCAACTGCTTTTTCAGGAGTTGTCAGAGCGTAGGTGATGATTTCTGTCAAACCTGCTCCTTCAGCAATCGTACGAACTTGACGGCGGAGTTTTTGTGTGGCTGTCAATTCACCTGCTGTACCATCGTCTTTTGGAAGGCTGGTTGGCAAGCGGTCATATCCATAGATACGAGCAATTTCTTCAAAGAGATCTGCCTCGATTGTGATATCCCAACGACGACGTGGGACGCTGACTGTAAAGCTGTCTGCATTTCCAGAAAGACCAAAGCCAAGACGGCGGAAGACGTCTTCTACATCCGCGTAAGAAAGTTCTGTACCAAGGACACGGTTAACATCAGCAAGAGTTGAAGAAACTTCCACATCAGAGGTATCAAGCTCACCCGCTGAAACGATGCCTTTGCGCACCGTCGCACCTGCAAGTTCTGCAATCATGCTAGCCGCCGCATCAAGAGCTTCGTTAACAGTTGCCACATTAATCCCTTTTTCAAAGCGAGAAGACGATTCTGAACGAAGATTTAAGCGACCACTAGTCTTACGGATAGATTTGCCATTGAAAACAGCAGCTTCAAGGACAACACGACTAGATTTCTCAGAGATTTCTGTTGCTTGACCGCCCATGACACCTGCAAGAGCTACTGGCTTGTCTGCGACAGTGATAACTAAGTCATTTGTTTCCAAGTCACGTTCTTCACCATCCAAGGTCACCAATTTTTCACCGACGCGCGCTTCACGCACACGGATGTCAGTCCCTTCAAAGGTATCCAAGTCAAAGGCGTGCATTGGTTGACCAAAGTAGAGAAGGATGTAGTTAGTCACGTCCACTACGTTATTAATAGGACGGATGCCTTCGTTCATGAGGAGATTTTGCAACCATTGTGGACTTGGTGCGATGGTCACATTGTCCAAGATACGAGCCGCATAGTAAGGAGCCTTGTCTGTTTCAATGCCTACAGAAAGGGCATCTGCTGCAACTTGGTCCGTTTCTGAAAGAGTAAATTCTTTAAAATTAACTGCCTTGTCGTAGATGGCTGTCACTTCATGAGCCACTCCACGCATAGAAAGAGCGTCTGCACGGTTTGGTGTGATGGAAAGTTCGATGATTTCATCATCCAAGTCTAGGTAAGAGAAGACTTCATCCCCAGGAAGGGCATTTTCTGGCAAGATTTGAATACCATCTGCAAATTCCTTAGGCACAACTGAGTCAGAAATTCCCAATTCACCAAGTGAACAGATCATCCCAAGTGACTCCAAACCACGGATTTTCCCTTTTTTGATCTTGTAATTGTCAGCGATACGAGCTCCCGGAAGTGCCACCATAACCTTAATACCAGCACGCACATTTGGTGCTCCACAGACGATTTGACGGGCTTCTTCTTCGCCAACGTTAACCTGACAAACATGGAGGTGAGTTTCTGGCACATCTTCACAAGACAAGACCTCACCGACGACAATTTTTGAGAGACCAGCAGCAGGTGATTCGACACCTTCGACCTCGATCCCTGTAGTTGACATTTTTTCAGCCAACTCTTGTGATGGCACAGCAATGTCCACCAATTCTTTTAACCATTTATAAGATACAAGCATAATTTAGTTTTCCAGAATGACAGTTATCACTCTAGTTCTTTTCCTTTCCTATCATTTCAATAGAAGAATCATCTTCTTACCTTAATTTCTTTCTCAGTAACCAATCCGTATCTACTTTTTGACCAACCATAAAATGATGTTGGCTAAATTTTTCAAAACCATATCGATTATAAAACGCTTGAGCTTTTGTATTATGCTCCCAAACACCTAGCCAAGCCCAAGAAAAACTATTTTTTGTAGCAAGTTCAAGAGCAAATTCAAACAGTTGCTTACCTAGTCCAAATCCTTGGAATTTTTGTAGCACATAGAGACGTTGAATTTCAAAAGCATCCTCTAATTCTCTCTCAGTCTGAGCACTTCCCCAGTTGACTTTGAGAAAACCAGCTATCTCCTCTTCATGCATAATGAAGTAGGTTTCGGATTCTGGATTTTCCAACTCAGTTGACAAAACTCTCAAACTATAAGCCTCTTCAAAGTATTCCTGTAACTGCTCTTCCGTATTATCATGAGCAAATGTTTCACGAAAGGTTTGTTTGGCAATTTTGGACAACACCTCAACATCTGCCATTTCTACTTTTCTAATCATTATTTAAACTGTTCTGAGAAGCGGACATCTCCTTGGTAGAATCCACGGATATCGTTGATTCCGTAACGGAGCATGGCTACACGCTCTTGTCCAAGACCAAAGGCAAAGCCAGAGTAAACAGTCGCATCGATGCCACTCATTTCAAGGACACGTGGGTGAACCATACCGGCACCCATAATTTCGATCCAACCAGTTTTCTTACATACGTTACAGCCTTCTCCACCACACTTGAAGCAAGAAACATCCACCTCAACAGATGGCTCTGTGAATGGGAAGTAAGATGGACGCAGACGGATCTGACGCTCTTCACCGAACATTTTTTGCACAATCAACTGAAGGGTTCCTTGAAGGTCTGCCATAGAGATATTTTTCCCAACAACCAAGCCTTCAATTTGGTGGAACTGGTGACTGTGGGTCGCATCGTCTGTGTCACGACGGAAGACACGCCCTGGTGAGATCATCTTCAAAGGACCTTTAGAGAAATCATGGGCATCCATGGCACGCGCTTGAACTGGAGACGTGTGAGTACGGAGTAAGATTTCTTCAGTGATATAGAAAGTATCCTGCATATCACGAGCCGGGTGGTCTTTTGGAAGGTTCATACGTTCAAAGTTATAGTAGTCTTGCTCCACTTCAAAACCATCCACGACTTGGTAACCCATACCGATGAAGATATCTTCGATTTCTTCACTAGTTTGTGTCAAAACGTGACGGTGACCAGTCGCAACTGGACGACCTGGAAGCGTCACATCGATACTCTCGCTAGCCAGTTGAGCCGCGACTTTCTTTTCTTCCAAGAGCTTAGCTGTTTCTTCAAAAGCAGCTGTCAAGACATCACGAGCTTCGTTGACGTGTTTCCCGATAATTGGACGCATCTTAGCAGAGACATCTTTCATCCCTTTGAGAATTTCAGTAAGCGAACCCTTTTTACCAAGGACAGAAACACGCAAATCTTGCATCTCTTTTTCATTTTCAGCAGTAATCTGCTTCAAGCTAGCCAGCGTTTCTTCACGAAGCGCTTTTAATTGTTCTTCAATAGTTGACATAATTCCTCCATCAGTCTCTCGTAGATAAAAAGAAAACCACATGCCAAAAACTCCACTCGGAGCGTTGACACGCGGTACCATCCGTTTTCATCTGACAAGTCAGACCTTCATTTCTAAATCCATGCACAAGTGAATTCACCCAGCTTTCATATAGAGAGCTTACAGTCACGGCTCTCCTCCCTGATATACTTCCCTTGAGTTACTAGTCTTGCAGATTTCTATTCAATTACTACTTAGTTTATCAGATTTTTAGTTAAAAAACAAGTTAGATTAGACTAATTTCAGTATAAAAAGGAACAAGACACAATGCACTACCTATTTATAAGGCCTGTTTCATCTGCTTTCCTTTTCAACAAAAGAGTTGCTGCTTGATTAAAACCATCACACCAGTTATACCATTTTGCTTCATACTCATCTTGAGCTAAGATATGATTTTTTAAATCCAGAACAGAGTAGATTTTTCTTTCTTCGCAGGCTTGCGCATAGAGATGATATAGTTCATCACCACCATCTCTATCCCACTCAGCAGAAATCGTATCCCGACCTGCCAATAAAGCCTGATAAGCCCTGTGATGTCCATCTGTAATCAACAAGCAATTTCCAAAGGCAAGAATACTGATTGGATCGACTTGGATTGTTTCTGCCGACTGGTAAAGCATCTGAATATCTTGCAACTTCTTTTCTGATAAGTATAGTTGAGTCGGATGAAGATCTGCTATATTGACTTTCATTTCTTTCTCCTCAAAGGAATTTGATACTCACTTCTGCTTGCCTTTAAATCGCCATTGGAATCGGAGCTTGTCATAGAAGGGAAACTCGATAAACAGGACTCCCAAGCCCACACAGAGACTGGCAAGGACATCTGATGGATAGTGAACTCCCAGATAGACCCTTGATACCAGCACACTGACTAGGTAGAGACCAAGGACGATTTGCACGATTTTTCTCCAGACTGGATTTTTAATCCGTTGACTGAGAATGACAATCAGAGAACCGACCAGCAAGGTTACAGCCAGAGAATGGCCGCTTGGGAAGGAAAATCCCTTCTCCTCAACCAAGTGTAAAATAGCTGGTCGTGGGCGCTGGTAGATATTTTTAAAGGTCACGATTAAAAGACCAGCCAAAGCCAAATTCCCTAGCATGAAGAAACTTTCTATCTTCCACCGCTTACGATAAAAGATAAAGGCTACGATGACAACCCAAGTGATAATCACTGGGATATCAATCAGGCGTGTGATGGCTCGGAAAAGAATAGTCAAGTAATCTGGCAAGTCTCCTCGAACGGCAGTCTGTATCGGTTGGTCAAAACCGACCAGCGTTTCAGGGTAAAATTTGACCATGTAGCCAAGAATAACGAAAAGTAAAAGGGCAAAACTGCCCTTCATTAAAAATGTTTGTTTATCTTTCATAATGTTTTAAGGTTGGTTTCAAGAGAATATACAACAACCAGAATGAAACGGAAAAGATTACTCCCTCAATCAAGTTAAAAGGTAATACCATGGTCATTAGGTAGTTGGAAAGTCCCAAAATTTTTCCAATATCAAAGTTAGCAAACTTAGCATACAAAGGAACAGCGTAAACATAGTTGAGAACCAACATAGCCACGGTCAAGCCAATAGTTCCAGCTAGAGAGCCTAGTAGGAAACGAAGGGTTGTCCGTTCCTTTTTCCAAATCAAAGCAAATACGATGACAAAAACTCCCAAAGCTACGATATTCATTGGCAAACCAATGTAAGTATTCACTCCCTGGCTGTTAAGAAGCAGCTTCAAGAGTGAGCGAAGCAAGAGAATTCCTAGAGCAGCAGGCAAATCCATGACCACCAAGCCCACAAGGACTGGCAAGATACTAAATTCGATCTTAAGGAAGGATGCCGCTGGTAAAAGCGGAAAGTCAAAGTACATCAGCACAAATGAGATAGCTGATAGAATTGCAATGGTCGAAAGTCGACGTGTGTTTGTCATAACAGGTTCCTCCAATTTTCTATAAAATCAGAAGAAGTTAGAAAGGATTTTTCTATCTATTCTCACTTTTTATATCCCAAAAGTTCCCTCTCACTCTATTAAGGAAATTCAAGCAAGCGGTTACAGTTTAGCTATAAATCTATCAGAACAGACAAAGCTATTCTTTCGTCTTCTCCCATCCAGACTATACTGTCGGTTGTGGAATCTCACCACATCAGCTTGCGCTCGCGGACTTATTTGGCTAAGATATTTTAGATTTATCTAGGCGTCGCAGTCGAAGATAATACTTAAAGTATATCGAGACAAGACAACGACGAGAAAGCTAAAATAGCTAGTCAAATTTACCGCCGGTCGGGAATCACACCCTGCCCTGAAGACTCTTTTATCATAACAAAAAACGCTTGCAAGCGCAAGCATTTTGTTCATTTTCATTTTCATTTTTTATTTCAATTTATCCACTTCATAGGTATGAACAAGCTCAAGACCTGCAAAGTTCTGCTGGCGAAGAGCCTCATAGACAATCATGCAGACGGTATTAGACACATTAAGACTGCGGACATGTTCATCATTCATAGGAATACGAAGAGCCTTCTCAGGATGTTCGCGCATAAAGTCTTCAGGTAAACCCTTGTCTTCACGTCCAAAAAGAAAATAATGGTCCTCGTCAGTCGATAAATCCACATCAGAATACACTTTCTCAGCGAATTTAGAAATCAGGTAGAGTTTGCCCTTCATCTGAGACATGAAATCCTCCAAACTCTCGTAAAAATAAATCTCTAGCTTATCCCAATAATCCAACCCCGCCCGCTTCATCTTGCGATCATCGATAGGAAAGCCCATTGGCTTGATGATGTGGAGGGGAGAATTGGTCGCAGCGCAAGTACGCGCGATATTGCCTGTATTTTGTGGAATTTGAGGTTCAAATAATACAATGTGATTTGTCATGACTTGCTTCCTTTCACCATTGCAAAAAAATAGCCACACTGCCCGGAGTCAAGCTCAGCAAACAGCGTGGTTAAGGCATCGTTAACTTACCTCACAACAGGTTTGAAGTAAATCAGCGAAACTACTTTCTTAGTATAACACTTTCAGAATCATTGTCAATAGAAACGACTTGATTTTTTCAATTTTTTCAAGCTATTTCCAAGGGTTGTAAAATCGTCCCTGATTCTGCAAGATAAGTAGTAAACTAGCTACTAAAAACAAGGTTGCCAAGAGCAAGGTAAGATAGTCTCCTTTTTTCAAGGCCTGATAACTATACCAAGTGCGTTTTTTCTCTTTCCCAAAGCGGCGAAGTTCCATGGCGGTCGCAATGGTATCAATCCGTTCTAGCGAGCTAAAAATCAAGGGAGTGATAATGCGCAGATTGCCTTTGATTCGTTGCATAAGAGAAGCTTTCTTGGATAATTCCATCCCACGCGCCTCCTGAGACATCTTGATAGTAAAGAATTCTTCCTGCAAATCTGGAATATAGCGCAAGGTCAGGCTGACTGAATAGGCAATCTTGTAAGGCACACCAATTTGATTTAAACTGGAAGCAAACTGACTAGGATGGGTTGTCATCAAAAAGATAATAGCCAGAGGAATAGTGCAAAGGTACTTAATGGCCAGATTTAGCAGATAAAAGAGCTCTTGGCTGGTCAGAGTGTAGGCACCGATTCCCTGCCAAATCACACTTCTCTCTCCGTAAAGTCCAACCCCATACTCGGGAGAAAAGAGATAGACCATCAAAACGTTCAAAACGGCAAATACCGTCGCAAAAACGGCTACAAAGGAAACATCTTTAAAGCGGATTTCTGACAAATAGAGGAGAAAAACCGAAAAGATGGCAATCAGAACAAGCAGTCTGGTATCATAGCTAATCATGGCAGCCAATGATACGAGAATGAAAAAGAGGAGTTTCCCAGCCCCTGACAAGCGATGAATCACAGTATCTCTATGCTGGTAACCGATTAATTTAGCTTGCATCCTTCTCTCCTTTCTTTGTAAAATGCCGTTAAAGCAAGTGGATCCACGTCGAGTTTCTTAGCCAAGTTGAAGATAGAAGTTTCTTTTAGATTGGCTTTTACTAACAGCTCAGGATTGCTCAACAGACTAGCTGGATCGGTATCGGCAATCAGTTCCCCATCCACCATGACAAGAGCACGATCAGAATAATCCAGCATCAATTGCATATCATGGGTAATCATGACAATGGTATGCCCTTTTTGATGCAGTTCTTCAAGAAATTCCATAATCTCAGTATAGTTCTTCTGGTCTTGACCTGCTGTCGGTTCATCTAAGAGGATAATTTCAGCCCCTAAGACCAAAATCGATGCAATAGTCACACGTTTTTTCTGACCAAATGACAGGGCAGAAATGGGCCAATTACGGAATTCATAGAGACCACAGATTTTCAAGGTTTCATAGACTCTCGTTTCAATTTCCTTCTCGTCCACACCTCGCAAACGAAGTCCCAGAGCTACCTCATCAAAAATCATGCTGGTCGAAATCATTTGATTGGGATTTTGTAGCACATAGCCTACTCGTCCCGCCCGCTCTGCAACAGAATCTCCTTTTATATCCTGTCCTTCCCAAAGATAGCGACCTTCAGTCTGGATAAAGCTACTTAAAGCCTTGGCTAGAGTTGACTTCCCTGCACCATTTTTTCCAACAATGGCAATCTTTTCACCTTTTTTAATATCCAGATGAATGGATTTCAAAATCGGTCTATCATCATAAGAAAAAGATACATCCTCTAGTCTAAAGAGTGACTGCAATTCTGGGGTTTCTTTTACCAGTTCCGTCCGCAACTGAACCTGACCTTTTGAGATAGACAAGTTATCCAGATCTGCTAATTGTTCTTCCTTGACTAAATCCACACCCAATTGACGGAGAGTGGTCAGATAAAGGGGTTCTCGAATTCCATTTTGTGTCAATAAATCAGTCGCTAGTAACTGATCAGGACCCCCATTAAAGAGGATACGACCATCGTTTATCAAGACAATCCGATCGACAGGGCGATGCAGAACATCCTCCAAACGGTGCTCAATAATAAGGGTCGTCGTCCCCTCTTCCTTATGAATCTGGTCAATCAATTCGATAATATCCTGACCTGACTTGGGATCCAGATTGGCGAGTGGCTCATCAAACAAGAGAATCGGACTTTCATCAATCAAAACACCAGCCAGACTAACCCGTTGCTTTTGTCCACCTGACAAATCCTGAGGACGCTGATTCAGTAAAGAAAGAAGGTCCAACTTTTCTGCCCATTTATGAACACGATTTTTCATCTCATCTAGAGCTGTCACATCATTTTCCAGAGCAAAAGCCAAATCTTCTGCCACGGACAGACCGATAAACTGCCCATCTGTATCCTGCAAAACTGTACTGACCAGATGAGATTTATCATAGATGCTCATATCAAAGGCTGCTTGTCCTTTGATCAAAAATTCTCCAGATGTCTGACCCTTGTAAATATTTGGAATAATCCCATTCAAACACTGACCCAAGGTAGACTTGCCTGACCCAGATGGCCCAACAATTAAAACTTTCTCTCCCTTATAAATAGTTAAGTCCACTCCTTGCAAGGTCGGTTCTTGTTGCGTTTCATACTGGAAAGAGAAATCCTTCCACTCAATTATAGCTTCTTTCATCTTACTCTCTTCATTCGCTTCTTAGACTTCTATTTTATCATAAATCGAACCCTTCTTGCAGTCTCTTCTCTTAAAAACTTAGCGCCAACAAGATTCCTAGCCTAAATTGCTTACCCGACTAGCCTATAAACAGCAAAAAGACTGGTTGCCCAGCCTTTTCCTTTATGTTAATCCTTTTTCAAACTTCCTGAACGAGTCTGCGTACGTGAATAAGCTAGCAAGAGAAGAGTACCTGCGATAGCTACAGTTACAGCATTAGCAATTCCCGCAACAATCCCTTGGGCAAATACTTTTTCTGCTGCTTCTTGATAAATCACAACATCTCCAAGTGGTGCCAAGACACCCCAAACAAGAGCATTTGCAACAATCTGAATGAGGTTAAAGAAGACAATATCCTTCAACTCAAAAACACCCTGTGTTACTCGAATGTATTTTCTAAAGAGTCCGACGACTAGACCAAAGAGACCACTAGCAATAATCCAAGTCCACCACAGACCGTAGCCAGCAAGAGAGTCCTTCACTGCATGCCCAATTAAACCAACAAGTAGTCCCACTAGAGGGCCAAAAATGATAGATAAGAGGCTCTGTACCGCATACTGAAGCTGGATGCTTGTATTTGGAACGGGTGTCGGAATGCTGATCATCCCGATGACAACAAAGAGCGCAGCTCCAACACCGATAGCAACAACTTGTTTAATTGATTGATTTTTCATCTATATTCTCCTATTTTATGATTCTATTTTCTTTATTTCAATGGTCCAAGATGAACCGACACCCACATTATAGGCCTTGGCAAAGGAACCTTGGTTGATAGCCAGACCTAAACGATAGAGAGAGTTGATGTAAAGGATTGGTTGCCCAATTCTCACATCTGCAAATGATTTGCCATAAACAACCTGATTTTGATAGACCAGCATATCAGCGTGATAGATAGTCACTTCAAAACGATCACCAAATTCTGGTTCCAGCTTGTAAAATTCTTCTCGCGTGATAGAGGTCCAAAGAGAGCCGAAACGCACATCCAGAATATCAATAGCTCCCTTCACCAAATGGTCTTCAATGATGGTCTCTACGACTGGAAGCTCCACAATCTGATCCACACTGAGCTCTGGTCCCACTTCCTCAAAAGAAATGTGACCACTGGCCAGTTTAGCACCAGTATAGGCATAGACATCACGACCGTGGAAGGTATAAGAATGCTCTGTATTTTGACGTCTATTGGCCACTTCAGAAATCTCACGAATAGCTACAATGCCAACGTGTTTCTTGATAAAAGAAAGCGTCCCATTATCTGGCGTGACAATGTATTGATTTTTTGCAGTCTTGGCAACCACACTCTTACGTTTCGAGCCGACACCTGGATCGACCACCGATACAAATGTCGTTCCCTCAGGCCAGTAATCCACCGTCTGAAAGAGACGGTAACTCCCCTCAAAAATATTATAAGGCGTGATATCGTGCGTCAAGTGATGAATTTTTAAGGTTGGAGATTCTTCTAAAGCCACTCCAATCATAGCCGATACCGCACCATCAACCAGACCAAAGTCTGATTGTAATACCAGTAAATTATTATTCATTTTATCTCCTTGTATATCCTTTATCATACCATATTTCAGAGAAAGGTGCTAATAGCTATTTCAATTGGTTAGGGTATAGTTTTACCTTATAGCAAATTTCCTACTAAAAACTCTGGTGATTAGCTAGTAGGTGCATTTTTTCTTGAAAAAGGGTATGATAGTTACATCATGAAAAAGTAGGTTTTAATATGAAAATTATCCTTGTCGGAGGGGGAAAAGTCGGTTTTGCCCTCTGTCGCTCCTTGGTTGCAGAAAAGCATGATGTTTTGCTGATTGAGCAAGACGAAGCCGTTCTCAATCATATTGTTAATCGCTTTGATATCATGGGTATCCTTGGTAACGGGGCCGATTTTGCCATCCTTGAGCAAGCCAGTGTCCAGGATTGTGATATCTTTATCGCCCTAACTGAGTACGATGAAGTGAACATGATTGCAGCCGTTCTAGCCAAGAAAATGGGAGCTAAAGAGACCATCGTTCGGGTGCGGAATCCTGAATACTCTAACTCTTATTTCAAGGAAAAAAATATTCTCGGTTTTTCTCTTATCGTTAATCCCGAGCTCTTGGCTGCCCGCGCTATTGCCAATATTATTGACTTCCCAAATGCTCTCTCTGTCGAACGTTTCTTTGGGGGACGAGTCAGTTTAATGGAATTCACTGTTAAATCTTCCAGCGGTCTTTGCCAAATGCCCATTTCTGATTTTCGGAAAAAATTTGGCAATGTCATTGTCTGCGCTATAGAGAGGGATCATCAAATTATCATCCCAAGTGGTGACATGACGATACAGGATAAAGATAGAATCTTTGTCACTGGTAACCGTGTTGATATGATGCTCTTCCATAATTATTTCAAATCACGTGCCGTGAAGAGCCTTCTCATCGTTGGTGCAGGAAGAATTGCCTATTATCTACTAGGCATTCTCAAAGATAGTCGTATCGATACTAAAGTCATCGAAATCAATCCCGAAATCGCCAGCTTCTTTAGCGAGAAATTCCCAAATCTCTACATCGTTCAAGGAGATGGTACCGCAAAAGATATCCTGCTGGAAGAAAGTGCTCAAAACTATGATGCCGTTGCAACACTGACAGGGGTTGATGAGGAAAATCTGATTACCTCTATGTTCCTTGACAGGGTAGGTGTACAAAAAAATATCACCAAGGTCAATCGTACCAGTCTCCTCGAGATTATCAATGCACCTGATTTTTCAAGTATCATCACACCTAAAAGTATTGCCGTAGACACGATTATGCACTTTATTCGTGGTCGGGTTAATGCCCAGTATTCAGACCTTCAAGCCATGCACCATCTAGCCAATGGCCAAATCGAGACTCTGCAATTCCATATCAAGGAAGCTAATAAAATGACTGCCAAACCTCTTTCTCAACTGAAATTGAAAAAAGGGATTCTTATTGCAGCCATCATTCGAAAAGGCAAAACAATTTTCCCTACAGGGGAGGATATGCTGGAAGTCGGAGACAAGCTCCTAGTAACAACTTTGTTACCAAACATCACCAAGATTTATGACTTGATCGCGAGGTAAGAAATGAATAAAAGTATGATTCGTTACCTCCTTTCAAAGTTACTTTTGATTGAAGCTGTTCTCCTCTTGGTTCCTGTAGCTGTAGCTGTCTATTACCACGAATCGAGCCAAGTCTTTACGGCCCTCTTTACAACGATTGGGATTCTCGTATTACTAGGTGGTTCAGGAATTTTACAAAAGCCCAAAAATCAACGGATTTATGCCAAGGAGGGAGTCTTGATTGTTGCCCTCTGTTGGATTCTTTGGTCCTTCTTTGGTGGTCTCCCCTTTGTCTTTGCTAGACAAATTCCCAGCGTTATAGATGCCTTTTTTGAGATCAGTTCTGGCTTTACAACTACTGGAGCAACTATTCTGAACGACGTTTCGGTCCTCAGTCGCTCCCTCCTCTTCTGGCGAAGTTTTACCCACTTGATTGGAGGAATGGGAGTGCTTGTTTTTGCACTTGCTATTATGGATAATGCCAAGAATAGCCACCTAGAGGTGATGAAGGCTGAGGTACCTGGCCCCGTCTTTGGTAAGGTTGTATCCAAGCTAAAAAACACTGCCCAGATTCTCTATCTCCTTTATCTAGCTCTCTTTTCTCTTTTTGTGATTATCTATTATCTAGCTGGTATGCCACTATTTGATAGTTTTGTGATCGCTATGGGAACAGCGGGAACTGGGGGCTTCACCGTCTATAACGACGGGATTGCTCACTATGGTAGCTCACTGATTACCTATCTAGTTAGTATCGGAGTTTTGGTTTTTGGAGTAAATTTCAACCTCTACTACTACCTCATGCTCCGTCGCGTCAAGGCCTTCTTTGGAGATGAAGAACTTCGGGCTTACTTGGTCATCGTACTGGTTTCTACAGGATTGATCAGCATCAATACTCTCTATCTCTATCCAGGATTTTCTAAGAGCTTTGAAATGGCCTTCTTCCAGGTTTCCAACATCATTACGACGACTGGTTTTGGTTACGGAGATATTACCAACTGGCCTCTCTTCTCCCAGTTTATCCTCCTCTTCCTCATGGGAATCGGTGGCTCTGCTGGATCAACCGCAGGTGGACTCAAGGTTATTCGAGGCCTCATCCTTTCAAAAATTGCCAAAAACCAGATTTTGTCAATCCTATCTCCCCACCGTGTTTTGACCCTCCATGTTAATAAAACGGTGATTGACAAAGATACCCAACATAAAATTCTCAAGTACTTTGTTATCTATTCAATGATTTTACTAGCACTTATCTTTATTGTCAGCCTAGATAGCAATGATTTTCTAGTCGTTACCAGCGCTGTATTTAGCTGTTTCAATAATATCGGGCCTATTCTAGGAACGACATCTAGTTTCTCAATCTTTAGTCCTATCTCAAAAATTCTCCTCTCCTTTGCAATGATTGCAGGGCGACTAGAGATTTACCCAATCCTCCTTCTCTTTATGAAGAGAACTTGGTCTAAGAGATAAAATACAACCACACCTTGTTTCCTTACAAAGTGTGGTGTTTTTATTTCTGATTATCTCCTCAACTCAACCAACTCTTTTTAAACAAAGTGAGACACTTCAGAGAATGACTTAAAATATTTAATACTCAATGAAAATCAAAGAGCAAACTAGGAAGCTAGCTGCAGGTTGCTCAAAGCACCGCTTTGAGGTTGCAGATAAAGCTGACGTGGTTTGAAGAGATTTTCGAAGAGTATAAGAGCCAAAAACCCTCAGTCGATTTGACCGAGGGTTCCTTTTCATTATTTAAGAACTTGATTAGCTCAATGCGTCATCCATTGAAAGAACTTCGTGGAAGACACGTTGTGTCAATTCAGTTTTTTGTTCTGGAGTGAGGTATTTAGTGTTTACACAGTATCCAGAGATACGTACGATAACATCTTCACCTGACATGATCTTTTCGTAAACATCGTTCAAGTCCATAACGTTCAAGTTAACGTGTTGTCCACCGTTTTCGAAGTAACCATCAAGGATTGTTACCAAGTTATCAACTTGTTCGTCACGAGTCTTACCAAGAGCACGTGGAGAAACTTGAGTTGTCAATGAGATACCGTCAGCTGCGTAACTAAAGTCAAGGCTAGAAAGTGAGTTCAAGTTTTGCAACCATCCACCTTTAGCTTTGTTAGATGGGTTAGCACCTGGTGAGAAGAATTCAAGTTTAGACAAGTTCACAGAACCATCTTCGTTGAGGTATACACCTTTGTGGACTGGTGAGTTACCAGTTTGTTTAGAGTAAGCAACGTTAGATGTGATAGTCAAAAGTGAAACTGTAGCTTCAGCGTCTTTGTAAAGTTTGTGGCTACGTAGACGAGTTGTGTAAGCTTCAATCAACCATTCTGCCAATTCGTTTGAACGTGGGTCATCTTCACCCCAACGTGGGTATTCACCGATTGTTTCGTAATCGTAGATATAGCCATTTTCATCACGGATTGGTTTAACTGTAGCGTACTTGATAGCTGACAATGTATCAACAGTGTTAGCAAATCCACAGATACCGAATCCCATGTTAGCGCGTTGTTTAGTTGGCAAGAAGGCCATTTGAACAGCTTCGTAGTTGTACTTATCAGTCATGTAGTGGATGATGTTCAAAGCATCTACGTAAGTGTCAGTCAACCAGTCAAGAGATTTTTCAAAGTTAGCTTTAACTGATTCAAATTCAAGAACTTCATCACGGATTGGTTCGATATCAAATACTTTGTAGTCTTTGTGTACATCGTCGTAACCACCGTTCAAACCAGTAAGAAGGGCTTTCAATACGTTTACACGCGCACCGAAGTACTGGATGTTGTGGCGTTGTTCTTCATTTTCTGGGTCAAGTGGAGACACACAGCATGAGATACAGCTCATTTCACCATATCCGTCTTTAGCCATTGTTGTTACACCTTCGTATTGGATAGAAGAGTGTTTGTGGCTCATGTGCATACAGTAGCGACGGAAGTTGTATGGCAATTTATCAGTCCAAAGAACTGTCAAGTTTGGTTCTGGAGAGTTACCGATGTTGTCAAGAGTGTTCAAGAAACGGTAGTCCATCTTAGTAACACGGTGACGACCGTCGTTACCCATACCAGCCATAGAAGTTGTGATGAAAGTTGGGTCACCTGAGTACAATTGGTCATAAGCTTTTGTACGAGCAAATTTAACTGTACGAAGTTTCATAACGAAATCATCAACGAATTCTTGGATTTCTGATTCAGTAAATGTACCACGAGCAAGGTCACGTTCTGCAAAGATGTCCAATACGATTGGTACACGTCCTAGAGATGTTGCAGCACCGTTGATAACACGGCAGACAGACATGAAGGCGATGTTAACCCATTGGATAGCTTCTTTAACGTTCATCGCTGGTTTGCGAACATCAACTCCGTAAAGGTCACCCAAGCGAACAACTTGTTGCAATGCTTGGTATTGAAGGTTGATTTCTTCACGAAGACGGATTGTTTCTTCATCGATTTCTTCGATTGCATTCCAGTCATTTACTTTTTCTTGCATCAAGTAGTCTGCACCGTAAAGAGCAAGACGTGCGTAAACACCGATGATACGTCCGCGTGAGTACGCATCTGGAAGACCAGTTACAGTGTGTGCGTGACGAGCGCGACGAATGTTTGAAGTGTAAGCGCGGAAGATACCGTCGTTAACTGTTGTTACGTATTTAGTAAAGATTTCGTGAACAGCTGGATCTGGTTCGTATCCATTTTCTTTCAAAGTAGTTTCAGCCATACGGATACCACCTTTTGGCATGAAGTTCAATTTGAAGAGTTCGTCATTTTGGATACCAAAGATAACTTCGTTTTCTTTGTCGATAAATCCTGCTGGAATATCAGCAATAGATGTTGGACGAGTGTCCATTGGGAAACGAGTTTCTTCGTAGTGAGCCTTAGTTTCTTCTACAATTTTTTTGATGTGAAGTGAACGTTCTGTTGGTCCTGCAAGGAAGCTTTCGTCTCCATCGTAAGGTGTGTAGTTAGCTTGTACAAAGCGTGATACACTTGCTTTTTCTTTCCAATCTACGCCTTTGAAGCCTTCCCAAGCTTTATCAAAAATATCTTGTGCTTCAACAACTGTCTTAACAACCATGTTAATGTCCTCTTTTTTCTTTCTAGTAACATCCATCTGTTACATTCATGAGACAAGTATACCATACAGTAACCGATTTCAACAAGTGATAAATCCCTATTTTTACACTTTCTTTTCTAAAACAGTCTGCTTTTTGTTCCGAACTGTATTATATTTTTGAAAAAAATAAAGCCTTTTTTCTTTTTTTCAGAAAAAAGGGTATAATAAAAGAAAATAAGCAGTAAAAAGGGGGCTAGCCATGTTGATTTTCCCTTTATTAAATGATTTGTCAAGAAAAATCATCCATATTGACATGGATGCCTTTTTTGCTGCAGTGGAAATTAGAGATAATCCTAAACTCAGAGGAAAACCTGTCATTATTGGAAGCGACCCCCGGCAAACAGGTGGGCGTGGTGTCGTTTCCACTTGTAGCTATGAGGCGCGAGCTTTTGGTGTCCATTCTGCCATGAGCTCTAAAGAAGCCTATGAGCGTTGTCCCCAGGCCGTTTTTATCTCAGGGAATTATGAAAAATACAAATCTGTGGGACTCCAAATTCGAACTATCTTTAAGCGTTATACAGATTTAATAGAACCCATGAGTATTGACGAAGCCTATTTGGATGTGACAGAAAATAAACTCGGTATCAAGTCAGCGGTCAAAATCGCTCGCCTCATTCAAAAAGATATCTGGCAAGAACTCCATCTAACTGCTTCTGCTGGCGTTTCTTATAACAAATTCTTAGCTAAAATGGCGAGTGATTATCAAAAACCACATGGTTTGACCGTAATTCTACCTGACCAAGCTGAGGATTTCCTCAAACAAATGGATGTTTCCAAGTTTCATGGAGTAGGAAAGAAGACAGTAGAACGTCTTCATCAAATGGGGATTTTTACCGGCGCTGATCTACTTAAAGTTCCTGAAATGACCCTAATAGACCGTTTTGGAAGACTGGGCTATGACCTGTATCGAAAGGCTCGAGGTATCCACAATTCCCCAGTCAAATCCAATCGTATTCGTAAATCAATCGGCAAGGAAAAAACCTATGGAAAGATTCTCCGTGCCGAAGAAGACATCAAAAAAGAGCTGACTCTCCTATCAGAAAGAGTCGCTCTCAATCTCAGTCAACAAGAAAAAGCTGGAAAAATTGTCATTTTGAAAATCCGCTACGAGGACTTTTCAACTCTTACTAAACGAAAAAGTCTGACCCAAAAAACACAGGATGCTAGCCAGATAAGCCAAATAGCCCTGCAACTCTATGAAGAGTTAAGCGAGAAAGAAAGAGGTGTCCGTCTGTTGGGAATTACCGTGACTGGATTTTAAAACCTTGAAGAGTTGCCCCTTCAAGGTTTTTCTTATACAAATAAACGGACAAAGCTATAAAGCAATAAGATGCTACCAAGTACGATGCGGTATTTACCAAAAAGGGTAAAGTCGTGTTTTTTTACATAGCTTGTCAAGAAGCGAATAGCCACCATGCTAACTGCAAAAGCTACTCCCATCGCAACCAAGAGCAAAAACAATTGCCCAAAACTCAAGAGCTGTCCTGCTTTTATAAATTTGAAAATCTTTAAGGCACTGGCTCCAAACATAACAGGAATTCCAAGATAGAAGGTAAATTCTGTCACAACAGAACGACTAGTTCCATTCAACAAACCACCGACAATTGTTGCCCCAGAACGGCTTGTCCCTGGTAAAAGGGCAAGAACTTGGAAGAGTCCGATATAGAAAGCTGTCGTATAAGGAAGCTTGTCCAACTCTGTCACACTTGGCTCTATAGCACGCGCTTTATTGCGCTTTTCCAAATAGATAAAGGCAATTCCATAGATAATCAACATAAGAGCAACAGAAACCATGTTATGGAAGTGGGTATCAAACCAATCATCAAATTTAAAGACGGCAAGTAAAGGCAAAGTGGCAACTAAGACCTTCAACCACAGTCTCCAAGTCTTACGAACTTCCTGCTTGTCCTTAGTCGGCTTGAAAGGATTGAGCTTGTTAAAGTAAATCACCATAACTGCTAAAATAGCACCAAGCTGAATCACGACATTAAACATGGACATAAAGGCTTCACTCTGATTTTGGTATTGGATAAATTCCTCTGCCAAAATCAAGTGACCTGTACTGGAAATCGGCAGCCATTCCGTAATTCCTTCAACAATACCGAAGAAGATAGATTTTAAAATTTCAATAAGATACATAGATTACTCCTTTTTCTATCTTCCATTATAGCATATTTTTTCAGCCATTGATAGCTCTCTTTAAAAGGCACCGATACTGCCCCCGCCGCCACCTCCGGAGAAGCCACCACCAGAACTTCCATTTCCAGAAGATACGGAATAGGTACTTGCTGTGTTTGCGACATTGACATAATGGCTCATTTGTGCTGTTGAATGATAAAACATATTGTGCCAGCCATAAGCTACATAGAGATTGATATCTGGATTTTCCACTTGAATCTGATGAACCTTCATCAAATGACTGACCTTGTCCGCATAGCCAAACAAGGTCGCATAGACCAAGAGGCGATTCCAGACTACAATACTTTCCAATTCTGCCTGATCCAGTCGTGCAATCTCACGCAACATATTCTCAAAACTGGTCCAGAGATAGTAGACCTCGGCTCCCGCTTCATTTAGAACACCATCACGATTATCTAGTCGAAGCTTCCAATAATAGAAAACAGCCAAAACTAAACCTAGAAAACCAAGTATAGGCAAGGGGAGGTAAAGATAGCCATGAACGTCTAAACTGTACAAGAACAAACCAACTCCAATAAATAGAGGTAAGATAGTAGAGAGTCCCATACCCACCTGCAAGACCTTTTCTCCACCAGTCAAGGGACGATAATAATCCGGAAGCCCCCAGAAGGTAACTCGATTTCTCACTCCTTCTTGCATCTCTTTCAATACTTCTTCAAAAGAAGATTTGAGCTGACGCCCCTTTGCTTGAATCTGTTTTTCATCAGAGACTCTTGCTCTACGATAAAGACTATCAGATACCTTATAATCTGCAAACAAATTGGAAAGAGTTTCTTCTTTTTTGCCTGAAAAAGCCAGATTTAGACAGTCTTTCTCAAAGCTTGACAAACCATCTTCTCTTACTAGCCTCAAGCCAACTGCATCTCCTTCTGAAATAATAGAAACATTCCCACGGTCTATCACATCTAACAAAGTAGCTTGAATGAGTTGATCAAAGGTGAATTTGCCAGCCCCCTTGACTAAGGGACTCACTTCCTCCAAGGAGGTCGAGTAAACAGCCTCTGATAAAACCATAGGCTCTAATTCCATTGGTGGCTCATAGAGACGATGATTTTTGGCATATTTGACTAAAGGAGTGGTCTTTCTTCTATAAATAAAATAGAAGCAGACGCTCAATAACAAGGAAATGGAAAGTATCAAAGGAAAGACCAAAGTGACGAGCTGCATACTCTGATCTTTTTCTCTAACAATCGAGTCTTCTATCTTATTAAACTCTTCTAAACGATTTCCTTTCAAGCCCTGATCCCTAGCGCTAGCAAAATCGGTTCGAGGCCAGTAGGCATGCAATTCAACTCCACGCTTAGCTGGAAGATTGTCCAAACGAATAGTATAATCAAAGCTACTCTTTTCAATCGTTCCCTCTCTAAAGAGTTGCCCTGTATGGAAAAAGAGTTTTTCAGCCCCCTTTTCTCCCCTTACATGAAATTCAAACTTTCCAATAGCCCCTGAACTGTCTGTTAAAGGTTGCCAATTTAATTCAGCGATATCTTCATAAAGAAAAAGCAAGTTCTTTAAATTCCAGACAAGGTCAACTTCAACTGTGTCACCCTCCTGACCTGGATTATAAACTTTAACAGTATAACCATCTGCGCCTTCTATCACTTCGCTAGTAACGTCTGCTAGTTCAGCACCATTTTTCGATGCCTGAACCTTTGGATGAGGGTCAATGTCAAACCCACTAGGCATCTTGCCAGCACGTCCCAGTCCCACGATTTGGCCTTTAAAGTCCTCCTCAAACTGATAAACTATCTTCTGTCTAAATTCTGCCGTATTGTCTGCATGAATATACAAATCCCCTTGATAAGAGTTTATCTTAAAATCAATGGCAAAAACAGAAAGTGGCAGAAGGCAAAACAAGCCTAACACCAGTAAGAAAAAAGTTTTTTTCATCAAACAAGCCCCCTTTTTATCTTTGCTATCATTATATCATTTTTTCACAAGTAAGGGCTTACCTATATTGAAAAATAAAGTTTTTTTCGATAAAATAGGAGACAGTTATTTTTTAATAGATTAGAAATAGGAGAAATCATGAGAAAAATATACTTATCTATTTTCACAAGTCTCTTGCTGATGCTAGGACTTGTCAATGTTGCTCAAGCCGATGAATATTTACGCATCGGAATGGAAGCAGCATATGCTCCCTTTAACTGGACTCAGGATGATGATAGCAATGGAGCTGTCAAAATCGATGGAACCAACCAGTATGCTAACGGATACGACGTTCAAATCGCCAAAAAAATCGCTAAGGACTTAGGTAAAGAACCTTTGGTTGTTAAGACCAAGTGGGAAGGTCTAGTCCCTGCCCTTACTTCTGGTAAGATTGATATGATTATCGCAGGTATGAGTCCTACTGCTGAACGCAAACAAGAAATTGCTTTTTCAAGCAGCTACTACACTAGCGAACCAGTTCTACTAGTTAAAAAAGATTCTGACTATGCAAATGCCAAATCTTTGGATGACTTTAACGGTGCAAAAATCACTTCTCAACAAGGTGTCTACCTCTACGACTTGATTAGTCAAATCTCAGGCGCTAAAAAAGAAACAGCCATGGGAGACTTCGCTCAAATGCGCCAAGCTCTTGAGGCTGGTGTTATCGATGCTTATGTTTCTGAACGCCCAGAAGCCCTGACTGCTGAAGCTGCTAACTCTAAGTTTAAAATGGTTCAAGTAGAACCAGGTTTCAAAACCGGAGAAGAAGATACAGCTATTGCCATTGGACTTCGTAAAGATGATACTCGTATTAGCCAAATCAATGCCAGCATTGAAACCATTTCTAAAGATGACCAAGTTGCCCTGATGGATCGTATGATCAAGGAGCAACCTGCCGAAGCCACAACAACTGAAGAGACTAGCAGTAGTTTCTTTAGCCAAGTCGCTAAAATTCTTTCTGAAAACTGGCAACAACTCTTGCGTGGTGCTGGTATCACTCTTTTAATCTCTATCGTCGGAACCATCATTGGTCTCATTATCGGTCTTGCTATTGGTGTTTTCCGTACTGCTCCTCTCTCTGAAAACAAAGCTATTTACAGCCTACAAAAACTAGTCGGATGGGTTCTCAATGTCTATATCGAAATTTTCCGTGGTACACCTATGATCGTTCAATCGATGGTTATCTACTATGGAACTGCCCAAGCTTTCGGTATTAATCTTGACCGTACACTAGCTGCTATCTTCATCGTTTCAATCAACACCGGTGCCTACATGACCGAAATCGTCCGTGGTGGTATCCTAGCAGTTGACAAGGGACAATTTGAAGCTGCGACTGCTCTTGGTATGACTCATAACCAAACCATGCGTAAGATTGTCCTACCTCAGGTAGTCCGTAACATCCTACCAGCAACTGGTAACGAATTTGTCATCAATATCAAAGATACATCTGTATTGAACGTTATCTCTGTTGTCGAACTTTATTTCTCAGGAAATACCGTGGCAACTCAAACTTATCAATACTTCCAGACATTTACAATCATCGCCGTGATTTACTTTGTCCTCACCTTCACCGTAACACGTATCCTACGCTTCATCGAACGCCGAATGGACATGGATACCTATACTACAGGTGCTAACCAAATGCAAACGGAGGATTTGAAATAATGACCCAAGCAATCCTTGAAATTAAACACCTCAAAAAATCCTATGGCCAAAACGAAGTGCTAAAAGACATTTCTCTCACTGTCCACAAGGGAGAGGTTATCTCTATCATCGGAAGCTCTGGAAGCGGGAAATCGACCTTCCTACGCTCCATTAACCTCCTTGAAACACCAACTGATGGACAAATCCTTTATCATGGACAAAACGTCCTCGAAAAAGGCTACGACCTCACGCAATACCGTGAAAAGTTGGGGATGGTTTTCCAATCCTTTAACCTCTTTGAAAATCTCAACGTTCTTGAAAACACAATCGTCGCTCAGACGACTGTCCTTAAACGTGAACGTACAGAAGCTGAAAAGATCGCCAAAGAAAACTTGGAAAAAGTCGGCATGGGAGAACGCTACTGGCAAGCCAAACCAAAACAACTCTCAGGTGGTCAAAAACAACGTGTGGCCATCGCTCGTGCCCTCTCCATGAATCCTGACGCTATTCTCTTTGATGAACCAACATCAGCTCTCGATCCAGAAATGGTTGGAGAAGTCCTCAAAATCATGCAATATCTGGCTCAGGAAGGCTTGACTATGATTGTTGTAACCCACGAAATGGAATTCGCCCGTGATGTCTCTCACCGTGTTATCTTTATGGATAAGGGTGTGATTGCTGAAGAAGGCAAACCAGAAGACCTCTTTACCAATCCTAAAGAAGATCGTACAAAAGAGTTCCTTCAACGCTATCTCAAATAAAAAGAAAAGGCTGCATCCTTGTGCAGTCTTTTTGTTATCCTATAAATGAAAAGGCAGACCCTATTCAAGAATCCACCATTATCCAAAGATTAATCTTCAAATTTTTCATGATTTTTATCATAGAAATCAATTAAACCTAGAGCCGTTTCAAACGAAATATTTTTAACTTTTGCACGCCCCTGCGCTAGAGCAATGATAGACATTTCACGAGCATTCGTTTCTTTAGAGATACGGTAGCCTGTGATTTTCTTATCACGAACCCAGCCAACAACTGATTCTACTTTTTCAAAGTTTGACTTAGCCATGTCTTTCTCCTATTTTCTTATTTACGATATTTAATTGTATACGCTTTTATGCTTTTTGTCAATAAAAAACATATATTCAATAAAATAAACGCCCTTATTTTTACTTGCTATCTTATTAAAGCTTATAATATATAGGTTTTTCACTGTCGAAAACAATTTTTATAGTTCTTTAAAACAATTGTATTATTAAATCTTATTTATGTAATAATATTCATATTTGACAGATGCTGATTCTCGATAATCTAGACATATTCTAATCTTATTTCATATTATTTATTCCACTGTAAAACAAAAAAATTTGACAAAATAATCTTCTGCTCTAAACCATTTCTAACGAGTATTTTTCTCCTTTTAGACTTTTTCATGTCTGCACCAGCATTCAATCATTTGGTCAACTTGTACTATTTATTTACTTTATCAAGTTTACTTTTTATTTCTCCTACCCATTAAAAAGCGAGTAGCTAGGAAACCGTAGTATTCTATGTTTCATTTTTCTACGGTCTTCATCTTCCGAGTATCCCGTCACTCTTCTCAGTAACCTCAGTATAAGGCTTCTCATTAGTATTGATTATTTTTTCTAATTCCTATTATATTTAGCCAAAATTCAGATTAGCTATATATAAAATAGTAGATTTCAAAAAACTCCTTACATATAACAAGTAATTTTACTCCCTTACTATAAACTGAATCAAAAAACATAGGTACTATAATGAGTTATGATAGAAATAGCGTAACCGATTTCCTAAGTCCATAGGAATCGCCCCCTTTCTTCATCTTCATTATAGCACCTATACATCAATTGTGCAAATAATATGATATTTTTTTATTAGTCCTCAGACAAGCATATTATAGAGCGTTTCGTTACCATTTAAGTTAATATAAGCTGGATCAAAACCTTCCATTCGACGAATCAAGCCTGCATAATCATGCTTATCTGCCAAGGCAATCCCAATCAATACTGGGCCTGTCCCCTTGCTAGCTCGTTTGATATACTCAAAACGTGTGATATCATCATCTGGCCCCAAGATATCATTTACAAATTCACGCAAAGCCCCCGGACGCTGTGGAAAATTAACCACAAAGTAATGCTTGATTCCATCATAAATCAAGGCACGTTCTTCCATTTCAGGCATACGGTTGATATCATTATTTCCTCCAGAAATGATACAACAAATGGTTTTCCCCTTGATATATTCAGCCAAAACCTCTAAAGAGGCGATACTAGCCGCTCCAGCAGGTTCTGCGACAATCCCTTGCTTAGAGTAAAGGTCAATCAAGGTTTCAGAAATCAATCCCTCATCGACACCTACCAAAGTTTGAACATGTTGACGAGTTGCTTCATAGGTCAACTGACCTACCTTTTGCACAGCAATCCCATCCGCAAATTTGTCAATTTCTTTGAGTTTAACAGGTCCACCAGCTTCAAAAGCAGCCTTCATGGAACGCGCTCCATTAGCCTCTACCCCAATGACTTCAATTTCTGGACTTGTTTCCTTGATATAGGTAGAAACCCCAGCAATGAGACCGCCACCACCAACAGGAACCAAGACAGCATCAAAATCAATCGATTCTTTTCGAGCTTCTTCTAAAATCTCATAAGCAACTGTCCCTTGACCAGCTTGAACATGGGCATCATCAAAGGGATCAATAAAGGTACGATTTTCAGAAACTGTAAATTCTTGAGCTGCTTTAGCAGAAGCATCAAAAGTATCTCCAACTAGTTTAATAGTTACGAAGTCCCCACCAAAAAAGCGAACTTGACCAATTTTTTGTTGCGGAGTAGTAATGGGCATAAAGATAGTAGCAGGAATCTTCATTTCATTACAAGTATAGGCAACTCCCTGTGCATGATTCCCCGCAGAGGCACAGACTACCCCACGCTCACGCTCTTCCTTGCTGAGCTGCGAAATGGCATAATAGGCACCACGAATTTTAAAAGAACGAACACGTTGAGCATTTTCCTTTTTCAAATAAATCTTAGCACCATACTTCTCCGATAAATAATGGTCGTAATCCAGTGGGGTATTCACAACCACACCGTTCAAGACTTTATGAGCCTTGATTATATCTTTTGAACTTAACATCATTTTCTCCTAGACTATTTCAAACTTATCGTAATCCATCTTTTAAAAAGAGATGAATTGATTATAAAAGCGAGTTAGTCCCCCAACTCGCCTTCACCTTAATTTCTATCAATTAGTTATAGATTTTGAATGCATCGTCGTCATTTTTACCAACGAAAGGCATTGCTTTACGCAATTCTGCACCAACTTTTTCAATTTCAAGGTTAGCTGCTTGTTCACGGTAAGCAGTCAATTTGGGACGTCCAGCTTTATAGTCATTTACAAAGTCATTTGCAAATTTACCATTTTGGATGTCTGCCAAGACAGCTTTCATATTTTCTTTAACTTGCTCAGTAATCACACGTGGACCTGATACATAGTCACCGTACTCAGCAGTGTTTGAAATTGATTGACGCATTTTCTTGAATCCACCTTCGTAGATCAAGTCAACGATCAATTTCATTTCGTGAAGAACTTCAAAGTAAGCCAATTCTGGAGCGTAACCTGCTTCTGTCAAGACTTCGAAACCTGCTTCGATAAGGGCAGTCAAACCACCACAAAGTACAGCTTGTTCACCAAACAAATCTTCTTCAGTTTCTTCTTTGTATGTTGTTTCAAGAAGACCTACACGAGCCGCTCCAACACCTTTACACCAGTCCATAGCAATGTTTTTAGCATTTCCTGTTGCATCTTGATATACTGCGTAAAGAGCTGGAACACCAAATCCTTCTTCATAAGTACGACGTACTAAGTGTCCTGGTCCTTTAGGTGCACACATGAAAACATCTACATCCGCAGGAACTTTGATAAATTCAAAGTGGATGTTGAAACCGTGAGCAAATCCAACTGCGTTTCCAGCTTCCAAGTTTGGAGCGATTTCTGCTTCGTACAATTCTTGTTGGATTTCGTCTGGTGCCAAAATCATGATAACATCAGCCAATTTAGTAGCTTCTGCTACTGTATAAGTGTCAAATCCATCTTCTTTTGCTTTATCAAAAGATTTACCTGGACGTACACCGATGATGACATCACGACCTGAGTCACGCAAGTTTTGAGCATGCGCATGTCCTTGTGAACCATAACCGATAACGGCGATTTTTTTACCGTCAAGTGCTGCTACTTTAACATCTTTTTCATATTCCATTTGAACTGCCATAGTTTTTCTCTCTTTTCTATTATTTATTGCCTTTTAGGCTGGTTTAACAAATTTAAAATATTTTTATACTCAATGAAAATCAAAGAGCAAATTAGGAAGCTAGCCGCAGGCTGTACTTGAGTACGGCAAGGCAAAGCTGACGTGATTTGAAGAGATTTTCGAAGATTATTAATCGCGGGTAAATCCAGTTGCACCCGTACGAGCAATATTACGAATACCGTATGGTCGAATGACTCGCAATAGAGCTTCACTCTTTTCAGCATTTCCTGTCATTTGAATGGTAATCGAGCTTGGCGCTACGTCTACCACTGTTGCACGGAAAGGTTGAATAATCGCTAAAATCTCAGCTCGCTTCTCAGCTGGCGCTGACATCTTAACCAAAATCACCTCGCGCTCCAAATGAGGCTTGTCTGTAATATCTCGAATGCGAATCACATCAATCTGACGATTAAGTTGCTTAATGATTTGTTCCACTTCATCATGAGAAGTAACATCAATAATAATAGTGATACGCGATACATTCGGATCTTCTGTTGCTCCAACAGAGATGCTTTCAATATTAACCTGACGACGAGATAGGACGCCTGTAAAACGATTGAGGACTCCTGATCGATTTTGTAGTTTTGCTGTTAACATTCTACGCATGGAACTTCACCCCCAACATCTCATGATTACTCTTACCAGCCGGTACCATTGGTAACACCTGTTCCTTACGAGAAATATCTACCTCGATTAGCATAGGAACATTCTCCGTGATGACTTCAAGGTCTTGAGCCAAGGTCTCAGGATTGTCAAACTTATAGTTTTTAATGCCATAAGCCTGTGCCATCAATTGGAAATCAGGAAGGGTATCAAAGACTGACTCTGATGTTCTACCTTCATAGAAGGATTCCTGCCACTGGCGAACCATTCCAAGTGAGTGGTTGTTCAGCATAACCACCTTGATTGGCACCTTGTAAATATTCAAAATAGCCAATTCTTGGTTGGTCATTTGGAAACCACCATCCCCAACGAACAAGACTACTTCCTTATCTGGGTTAGCAATTTTAGCACCGATTGCTGCTGGAATTCCGAATCCCATCGTTCCCAAACCACCTGAAGTCACTAACTGACGTTCATTTTGGTAAGGATAATACTGAGCTGTCCACATTTGGTGTTGACCAACGTCTGTTACCACAATGGCATCACCATTCGTCAACTCACCGATGCGTTCAATAACAGCTTGCGGTTGAACTACACGCTCTTTCTTATCATAAGAACGAACACGGTTCTTGTCTTTAGTGACTTTCTCAATCCATTTCTCAGTATTGTTATGAACTGTCGGTTCAGCCAGCAACATTTGCAAGGCTTTCTTAGCATCTCCAACTACAGGAATATCCGCACTGATAATCTTGCCAATCTCGGCTGGGTCAATATCAATGTGAGCAACCTTAGCATTCTTAGCAAAGGTCTTAGGATTCCCCGTCAAGCGGTCATCGAAACGACAACCAATACTAATCATAAAGTCCGCTTCCGTCATAGCAATATTAGCTGCGAATGACCCGTGCATGCCTCCCATTCCAAGGAAGAGTGGATGACTCGTTGCAATCGTTCCTTGTCCCAAAAGACTGGTTACCACTGGAATTTGATAGCGTTCTGCAAATTCATTTAATTCTGCAGCTGCTTCAGCATAACTAATCCCACCACCAGCTAGCAAGACTGGCTTTTTAGCCTTGGATAATTGTTTCAAGATTTTCTTGATTTGCATATCATTTGGCTCAAGAGTTGGCTGATAGCTTGGTAGGTTCACTTCTGGTGAATAGATGAAGTCGGTTTCTAAAGCAGATACGTCTTTAGGTAGGTCAATTACAACTGGCCCTGGTCGACCTGTAGTTGCGATATGAACAGCTTCCGTAATGATACGAGGGATATCAGCTGTCTCACGAACTTGGTAATTGTACTTAGTGATTGGCATTGTAATTCCCACAATGTCTGCCTCTTGAAAAGCATCTTTCCCAATCCCTGCTCGCGCCACCTGACCTGTAAAGACCAAAAGGGGAACGCTATCGCTCATAGCATCTGCAATTCCTGTAATGGCATTTGTTGCTCCTGGTCCGCTAGTGACGACAGCAACACCCAACTTTCCAGTTGATTTGGCATAACCTTCAGCTTCATGCAAACAACCTTGCTCATGGCGTCCTAGAATGTGGCGAATGCCTTTAAAATTATATATCGCATCATAAAAAGGCAAGACCGCACCACCAGGATAACCAAAGATGGTATCAATTCCTAAATCACGAAGTGTTTCCAAAACTAGGTCCGACCCCGTCTTAGGAGATTCTAAACTGATTTTCTCCATTGTTCCCCTTTCTCTTCTCTTAAAAATAACTTGTTACTATCATACCATTTTTTCAAAATTTTTCAAGAGAAAAGAAGAAATTTTCTGAATTTTCTATTTTAACGTTTTTTTATGAATGTTATTTTTGTTTTTATTAAAAAGATACCGATTTCATTTACTAAAAAAGAAAAAAGAACTGATTTCTCAGTCCTTCATTAATCTTATTCCACACTAAATAAGTATGGGTAAACAGGTTGTTGGCCTTGGTGAATCTCGACTTCAACGTCTTCGAATTCTTCTGCGATTTCTTGAGCAATTTCATTAGCAAGTTCTTCGCTTCCATCTTCACCGATATAGAAGGTTACGATTTCACTATCTTCATCCAACATATGTTTCAAGGTTTCTGTCAAGGTTTGGTGCATGTCAGGGTTTGACACGAGAATTTTCCCATCCACCATACCAAGATTATCGTTTTCATGGATTTCTAAGCCATCAATGGTTGTATCACGAACAGCTGTTGTGACGCTTCCGCTAACGACATCGCTAAGAGCAGCAGTCATACGCTCTTGATTTTCTTCGATGGACTTGCTTGGATCAAAGGCAAGAAGACTTGTCAAACCTTGAGGAAGAGTACGAGCTTCTACCACTACTGCTGGTTGCTCCAAAACTTCTGCTGCAGATTGAGCTGCCATGAAGATGTTCTTGTTGTTTGGCAGGAAGATGATGTTACGGGCATTGACCTGTTCAACAGCCTTGATAAAGTCTTCTGTTGAAGGGTTCATGGTTTGACCGCCTTCGATAACATAATCCACACCTTGAGAACGGAAGATATCTGCTAGACCTTTACCAGCCACTACAGCAATTAAAGCATACTCTTTTTCTTCAGCAGGCTTGCTAACTTGGGCAGCTTCTTTCTCAACCTGCGCTTCGTGTTGGTTACGCATATTGTCAACTTTTACCTTGACCAAGCTACCATATTTGAGACCTTCTTGCATAACAAGTCCTGGATCTTCTGTATGAACATGGACTTTGACAATTTCATCATCGTTAACAACAAGGAGAGAATCCCCAAGCTCATTCAAGTAGTTACGGAATTCGTCGTAGTCAAAATCTTTGGCATAGGTTGGACCTTGTTTAAGAGCTACCATGATTTCAGTACAGTAACCAAAGGTGATGTCCTCAGTCGCTACGTGACCAGCCACAGACTTATGATGCTCTGCATTGATCATCTCACTCATGTTGGCAGGAGTCGCTACAAAGTCCTCGGATGCAATATATTCACCAGTAAGGGCTGAAAGGAAACCTTCATAGATGAAGACCAGTCCTTGACCACCTGAATCCACAACGCCAACTTCTTTCAATACTGGAAGCATGTCTGGCGTTTTAGCTAGAGCTGTTTTAGCACCTTCCAAGGCTGCGCGCATGACTTCAACAGCGTCATCTGTCTGCTCAGCTTTTTTCTTAGCACCGATAGCAGCCCCACGAGAAACTGTCAAAATCGTTCCTTCAACTGGTTTCATCACTGCCTTATAGGCAACTTCTACACCTGATTGGAAGGCGAGGGCCAAGTCTTGACCTGTTAACTCGTCTTTATCCTTGATGGCTTGTGAAAATCCACGGAAAAGCTGAGACGTAATAACTCCTGAGTTTCCACGCGCACCCATCAAAAGACCTTTGGCAAGAATGCTCGCTACCTCGCCAACTGTAGAAGCTGGCTTATCTGCAACTTCTTTAGCACCATTTTCAATGGTCATTCCCATGTTTGTTCCAGTATCTCCATCTGGAACTGGAAAGACGTTTAATGAATTGACATATTCAGCTTGCTTATTCAAGCGAGTTGATGCAGCCTGCACCATTTCTTGAAATAAGCTAGTAGTAATTTTTGACACGGTTATTCTCCTACAACTTTGATATTTTGAATGTAGACATTTACAGTCTGAGCAGTAATTCCAAGTTGGTTTTCCAAACTAAAACGAACACGCTCTTGAATGTTTTTTGACACTTCGCTAATCTTTGTTCCGTAGCTCAACACGGTATATACATCAACTGCAATACTGCCATCTTCGGCTGCCTTTACGACGACACCTTTGGAATAATTTTCCTTACCTAGAAGGGCTTGGAAATTATCTTTGAGGGCATTTTTACTAGCCATACCGACCACACCAAAAATCTCAGTTGCTGCTCCACCTACGACGGTTGCAATCACTTCATCTGTTAGTTCGATTTGACCATCTTTTGTATTAATTTTTACAGTCATCCTTTTTACCTCAACTAGTTGATACTCTATTTTATCATATTTCAGCCCAAGTGTAAAAGCAGAATACTGTATCAGCGGATATTTACTCTATTTTTCAAATGATTTTATATCTACAGTAAAAGAAAAAAGACCCTAAGGTCTCCTCACTTTTATTATTAAACGCGTTCAACTTTACCTGATTTCAAAGCACGAGCTGAAGCCCAAACTTTTTTAGGTTTACCATCGATAAGAACAGTAACTTTTTGAAGGTTTGGTTTTACGGCACGTTTTGTTTGGTTCATCGCGTGTGAACGGTTGTTTCCTGATACAGTCTTACGACCTGTAAAGTAACATACTTTAGCCATTGTGTTTTCCTCCTATTAGATCTAATATAGCGGATGTGCTAGCACCACATACTGTACTATGTTATCACACTTTCTTCATTTTTGCAAGGGAATTGGAAGATTTTTTTATTTAACGTAGACAATTTCCAACTTCCCAAAGGCCACATCTCCACGGATAATCAAGGTTTTGCTGGTTGGCGCTAGAGGAGTATCTGCCTTGGCTACGCCACAGAAAGTTTCTACCTTTAAATCAACTCCCCAATGTTTAGGAACATAGATAACTGCATTCCCAAAACCGACTTCCACTTTCAGAGTTGCGCTATCTCCTAAAATCTCTGCATTGTCATAATAGATTTTGGCATTCCCAAATCCGACCTCAAACTCATCTTCTACCAATTCTTGGTCTTGCTTGTAAAATGTACCCGCCCCAAAAGCAACTTCCTTATCTGTCAGAATGGTCTTTTCACCGTCATACCACCATTTTTTCCCATTCCAAGTTCTGTTAGAATGAGTGAGTGCGCTGACACCCATTACGATTAAAATACTTGCCCAGAACAATGACTGATTGGGAATTGGTAAAATGCCATAAAAGTGGTTAGCAATCATTAAGGCTACTAGAGCTGTAAAAGAGGCTGAAGTTAAGTGACGACGCAACAAAGCTCCAACTGATTGATAGACAAAAAATGCAATACCAAGCAAGGGCCAAATTTGCCCACCGAATGAAGGGATTCCAAAATTCCCTTGTAATAATATTAAAGCCGCCAAAATGAGCAACACAATACCAAATGCTTTCTTTTTCATCTTATTACCTCATGTTTCTTAGATTTTCTTTTAGGAGGGATTGGTAATGTCGTGAGACATGAACCTCCTTATGGGTCTGATAAAAGGAAATGGTGCCCGTTCCTGAAAAGGACTTGTCAACCGAGTAAACTTGCCGAATATTAGCAATGGTCGACTTGGATACTCGACTGAAATAACGGGGCAGAATAGACTCTAACTCATAGAGTTTAAGTCGAACCTCGTAGGCATCTTTCTGGGTATGGGCGTAAATCTTGCTACCTTCCGTCTCAAAGAAGAGAATTTCCGACAAGTCCAGATAATATTCACCCGTCCCCTTGTAAAAAATCAACCTAGGAGACTTGGATTCGTGCAAGAGGCGCTGTAAATCCGCAATCTCATCTGTCAAAGCCGCTGCCTTGATGACAATTTCAGTTTCCTCTAAATTGCTGTCAATTTCGATTCGTAACTTCATTCCATCTCCTTTCTGACTCTACTATATCAAAGCCAAAATAAGAAAACAAGAGCAAAAAAGCAAGTGGTTACTTTAGACCCGTAAGTGGTTGTAGGACCACCTTAACTTACAATTCAAAATAGAAAGAAAAGCACACCCCACGCAAGGCCACAAATATAACCAACTACTACATCCTTGGGATAATGCACGCCACCTGAGACTCTCACTAGACCGAGGAGGGCTGACAAGACCAATAAGATAACCCCTACAGATAAACTAGCATGTAAGCAAGCCATGGAGATAATGGTTGCTGAAAAGACATGACGACTGGGCATTGACTGACCAGGACTATCTCTGTCAAACAAGGGTTTAACATCCCATTCCTCATAAGGCCTAGGGGCATTGATTTTCTTACGAAGAAAGGACAAAATCACAAAGCCTGACGCAGGGATACACACATAGATCAAGACCTGTTTACCAAGTCCTTGTTGAAGATAGGTAGTTGCTAACAAGGTTAGATAAATCATAGGCATAACTGCCGTCATGAACCGATTGAAAGTTCTTAACAAGCTCAGAAGAAAGGGCTTATTTTTAATCTTACTAGCAACGTGGCCATACCATTCTTGATAATTTTTCATATATTTTCTCATCACTTACTCAAATTTTGCTTATAGGGAAGCACTTGTCTTCTAGTATAGTGCAGAAAAAGAAGGCCGTCAAGCCTTCTTTAGGTTTATTCTTCTGCTTCGTCTTCTGTAAATTGACTGTTATAGAGGTCAGCGTAGAAACCAGCTTGCGCCATTAGCTCATCATGATTTCCTTGCTCGATGATATTTCCATCCTTCATGACAAGAATCAAATCAGCATTTCGGATAGTAGACAAGCGGTGGGCGATGACAAAGGAAGTTCTTCCCTCCATCAAACGATCCATAGCTTTCTGGATTAATTCTTCCGTCCGTGTATCAACCGAAGAGGTCGCTTCATCTAGGATTAGGAGTGGCGCATCTTTCAGCAAAGCACGAGCAATGGTCAAGAGTTGTTTTTGTCCGACAGACAAGATCACTGTATCATCCAAGACGGTATCGTAACCATCTGGTAGGGTCATGATAAAGTGGTGAATCCCTACAGCCTTGCTGGCTTCAATCACGCGCTCATCACTAATACCTGTTTGGTTATAGATAAGATTGTCGCGAATGGTTCCTTCAAAGAGCCAAGTATCCTGCAAGACCATTGAAAAGGCATCGTGTACTTCCGAACGCTTCATCTCTTTGGTATCTACACCATCGATACGGATACTTCCCTTATCAATCTCATAGAACTTCATCAAAAGATTGACAACGGTTGTCTTACCAGCCCCAGTCGGTCCGACAATGGCAACCTTTTGACCTGCATGAGCCGTCGCAGAAAAATCGTGGATGATAGTCCGATCAGGAGTATAACCAAAGGAAACTCGATCAAAGACTACTTGACCTTTCATATCGCTCAATTGTCTTTCTTTATGGGATTCATCTTCCATTTCCTTTTCAGCTAGGAATTCGAAGACACGGCCCATGGCTGCACTAGCCTGCTGCAAACTAGTAATCCCTTGGGCAATTTGTGAAAGAGGCTGAGAAAAGATACGAACGTAGGCCATAAAGGCAACGATAATCCCAATACTAATCTGCCCATTCAGAGCCAAGGCTGCACCAACGATAATCACCAAGGCATAGCTAAAGTTCCCAATAAACATCATAATCGGCATCATAATCCCTGAAATAAATTGAGATTTCCAGATACTATCATACAGACGATGGTTTAATGTCGCAAATTCTTCTTTCGTACTCTCGATAGCATTATAACTGGTCACCACATTATGGCCAGAGTACATTTCCTCCACATAGCCGTTGACAGCTGCTAGGTCTTGTTGCTGACTCTTAAAGAAACCCTGTGATTTGCCCATAAAGACAGACACGAAAGCAAAACCAATAAGAGTTGACACAACCGTCACCAAGGCTAAAATCCAGTTCATCCCAAACATGGTTACCAAGACTGCTAAGACCAGCAAACTAGATGAAAGAACTGTTCCCAGACTTTGATTCAGGGACTGGGCTGCAGTGTCAACGTCATTGGTTACACGAGACAAAGTATCCCCCTGAGAGTGTCCATCAAAATATCCCAATGGTAGGCTATTGATTTTCTCTGCAATGGCTCTTCTCAAACGCTCTGAAAAACGTTGAATGGCTGTTGTAAACAGAAAGGCCTGTAAATAATTTGATAGAAGTCCGATCACATAAATCACGGCCAAAAAACCACCAATAGCTGCAACCGTTGCGACATCCACACTTGTTTCCAGACCACTGGCAATGATATTGGTCATTTCCTTGATGCGGGTTGGACCATATACAGTAATGATATTGGATACGATTGTTGCTAGAAAGGCGATTAGAAGGGCAAACTGGAGACCTGCAAGATAGGGTTTACTCTGTTTCCAGAGAGACATTTTCTTATTTTCCATGTTCCAATTCCTCCTTCGATAGTTGTGAATAGGCAATTTCTTGGTAAACTTCGTTATTAGCTAGAAGTTCCCTGTGGGTGCCTTGCCCCACGACTTTCCCTTGATCCAAGACCAAAATCAAATCTGCATCCATAATCGTTGAAATACGCTGTGCGACGATGAGTTTGGTCATAGACTTGGTTTTCTCTGCTAGCTCTTGACGTAAAACTCGGTCTGTCTTGTAGTCCAAGGCTGAGAAGGAGTCATCAAAGATGAGGATTTCTGGCTTCCGAGCTAAGGCACGCGCAATTGCTAGACGCTGTCTTTGACCACCTGAGAAGTTAGTTCCTCCTTGGGCCACTTCTGACGCTAAGCCCGCTTCCTTGTCTTCGATAAAGCTCTTAGACTGGGCCAATTCCAAGGCTTGCCACATAGCTTGTTCACTAAGTGGTGTTTCTTGACTCTGTCCAAAATCCAAATTGCCCTTGACATCACCTGAAAAGAGAACAGCTTTTTGTGGAATATAACCAACCTTGTTGCGCAAATCTTCTAGAGCATAGTTTTGAACATTGACACCGTCCACCAGAATTTCTCCGTCTGACACATCGTAGAAACGTGGAATCAGATTAACTAGAGTTGATTTACCAGAACCTGTTGACCCAATAAAGGCCACTGTTTGACCAGCTTCTGCTCTAAAACTAACATTCTCAATAACCGCCTCCGAATTTGCCGCATATCGGAAGGTCACATCCTTAAATTCGACCTGACCTTTGAGGTTTTCATCAGCCAGCTGCACTTGAGCAGGGTTTTGGATAGAAGAATGCAAATCTAAAACTTGATTAATCCGCTTAGCAGAGACCATAGTTCGGGGAAGAACGATGAAGAGTGCTCCCATGAGAAGGAAGCCCATGACAACCTGCATAGCATAAGACATGAAAACAATCATGTCACTAAAGAGAGGCAGACGCGCTATCGGAGCAGCGTCGTTAATCACATAGGCCCCAATCCAGTAAATCGCCACACTCAAACCACTTGAAATCCCCATCATGATAGGGTTCAAAATAGCCATAAGACGGTTGACAAACAAATTCAAGCGTGTCAATTCATCATTTGCTGCTGCAAATTTTTCATTTTGGTATTCTTCAGCATTGTAGGCGCGAACGACACGAATACCTGTTAAACTCTCACGAGTGATACTGTTTAGTTTATCAGTCAGCCCCTGAATCAAGGACTGTTTTGGAAAGGCTAGCGTCATCAAAACTGTCGTCATCAGGACGTTGACAATCACTGCCACAAGTACGGCCCAGAGCCAGTATTCTGAATGACCTAAAATCTTCCCGATAGCCCAGATAGCCATAATCGGACCACGTGTTACCACTTGCAAGCCCATGGTAATCAACATTTGAACTTGAGTAATATCATTGGTGGTACGAGTTAAAAGACTGGGAATAGAGAATTTCTTAATCTCTGTCTGCGAGTAATCCAAAACTCGGTTAAATATATCACTTCTCAGCCTACTAGTATAAGAAGCTGCCACTCGGGATGCAAAAAATCCAACTGCAACTACGGACAAGAAGGCAAGAAAGGACATTCCCACCATCATGCTTGCCGGCTGCCATAACTCATCTAAATTAGTTCCTTGACTACCTAGCAAATCCGTAATTTTCGAGATATAGGTCGGCACTTCCAACTCTAGATAGACCGAAAAACAAGTAAAGAGAATGGCTAGTAAAATCATCCCCCATTCTTTTCTACTAATTCGTTTGGCTAATTTCTTCATTCTCTCCTCCTATTCCCTTGATATTTTCCTGTAGTTGACCGAGAACTTTCTCAAAAATCAGTAATTCATCTTCATCAATGTCTTCCATCAACTGCTTGTCAATTCGTTCAAAAAAGGCCTTAACCTGCTGCATCTGAGAACGTGCTTTGTCCGTCAAACGAACAAATTTTGCCCGCTTATCGCTAGGACTCGCCTCCAATTCCACCAAACCATTTTGCACCATACGCTTGACCAAATTACTAGCAACAGACTTGGTAATATTGAGTTCCTGCTCGATATCTTTAATCAAGACCAAGTCTTGGTTTTTCTCACGATTATCCAAAAAACGCACAACCTGACCTTGCGGCCCACCCATAAATTCAATACCACAACGTTTGGCTTCCTTTTGCACCATGAGGTGAATCTGATGACCAAAACGCTTAAAGACTAACATCGGTTTATCCATACTAACTCCTTTCTAACCATTGCATTTAGTTCTCCTAGGAACTAAATAAGTTTTCATGAGAACTATTTTATCATTTTCACAAAAGATGTCAAGAAAAAAGTTTCCATGAGAACTATTTTCTTGATTCAAAAAAATCCCAAGTGATTTTTTCACTTAGGATCATGTTCGCTAGGTTAAATTAGAATCCGTCTACGTTCGTATAAATCTTTTGTACGTCTTCGTCGTCTTCAAGAACACTGTAAAGTTTTTCAAAGGTTTCAAGGTCATCCCCTGACAATTCCACTTCAGACTGAGGAATCATTTCCAATTCTGTCACTTGGAATTCTTCGATACCTGACTCACGAAGGGCAACGATAGCCTTGTGAAGGTCAGTTGACGCAGTATAAACCGTGATTGTTCCTTCTTCTGCTTCTACATCGTCCACATCCACATCTGCTTCTAGCAATTGCTCAAAGACTGCATCCGCATCTTCGCCAGCAAATACGATTACACCCTTGTTGTCGAAGAGGTATGAAACCGAACCTGAAGCACCCATGTTTCCGCCGTTTTTACCAAAAGCAGCACGGACATTGGCTGCTGTACGGTTGACGTTAGAAGTCAATGTATCAACGATCAGCATAGAACCATTTGGTCCAAACCCTTCGTAACGTCCTTCTGTAAAGGTTTCGTCTGTGTTTCCTTTAGCCTTGTCCAAAGCTTTATCGATAACGTGTTTTGGCACTTGGGCTTGTTTAGCACGGTCGATAACGAATTTCAAAGCTGAGTTTGATTCTGGATCTGGATCACCTTTTTTAGCTGCTACATAGATTTCTACACCAAATTTTGCATATACTTTAGAGTTAGCTCCATCTTTAGCCGTTTTCTTGGCTACGATATTGGCCCATTTACGTCCCATTAGGAATCTCCTTTTTTCACATTTTAATCTTTCTTATTATAACACAAGTTTTTTTGATTTTCACTAGAGGAAATAGATTTTATTCAGCAAATCGAACTATGATAACACTTTTGTTGCCAAGATGACCTTGCCTTCTTTTATCAAAGGATGACGGAAGAGTGAGAAGTACAATTGAACGGTCATGGCAACCCAGATAAGGGGTTCACAAAGGATAACACCCCTATAGCCCGCCCAAGGAATAATCAAGACCACAAAAGCGATTTTCCCGATTAGTTCTATAAAGCTGGAAACCAGAGGAAGGATCTTTTGCCCCAAGCCCTGCAAGCAATTGCGATAAATCAACAAGAGACTCAAAATAGGATAAAAGCTTGAACTGATTTGCAGATAGAGACTACCATTTTCTACCAAGTAACCATCCGTTGAACTGGCCAAGAAGGAAACCAAGGTGGGACTGGCAAAAAAGAGGAAGACAGAAACAAAAATCGCCCAGGACATACTTAAACGACTGCCGATTCGAAGTCCTTGAACAATGCGGTCTGGTCGCTTGGCCCCAAGATTCTGCGAAGCAAAAGTCGTCATCGAAGCAGAAATAGCAGTCATAGGAAGGAGGGCGAAGGCCATAATGCGTCGAGCAGCCGTTTGTGCACTAATGATCACAGCTCCAAAGGTATTAACAGAAGATTGTAAAATTACACTACCGATGGACACAATTGAACTCATCAAGCCCATAGCCAAACCTTGCTCCAAAAGATCCGCATACAAGGCCTTGTCCCATTTGAAATGCTTGAGTTGAGGCAAAAGTTCTGGAACACTCTTGCAGATATAATAAAAACAGAGAACCGCTGATAAACCTTGCGAAATGATGGTAGCAAGGCCCGCAGACTGAACTCCCAGATGCAGCTGCGTAATGAAATAGAGATCCAGAGCTACATTGACCAAGGCAGAGAAAATCAGAAAACCAAGAGCTGCTAGACTGTTCCCAATCGACCGCAACAAGCCTGCAAAGAGATTATAGGCAAAGCTGACACCGACACAGGTCACAATCATAGATATATATTGATAGGACTGAGGAAGGATTTCTGCAGGGGTATCTAAGTATTGCAAGAGAGAATACAAACCAAGAAAGCCCAGTAGCATCACTACAACACTCAAAAGAGCACCTAAAATCCAGGTAGCTGCTACTGCTTCCTTTATTTTAGTAAAATTCCGAGCCCCATAATAGCGGGCAATGACAATCCCCATCCCATTGCCAACACCAAGAGTAAAACCTACAATCAGGTCAAAAATCGCTGTCGTCGCTCCTACTGCAGCCAAGGATTCTTGACCAAGAAATCGTCCAACAATCAAGACATCAGCAGTATTATAGAGCTGTTGAAAAATATTTGATAGCAAGATTGGGAAAGCGAAGGTTAATAGCGAGGGAAGAATCGGACCATGTATCAGGTCCACTGTTCGTTTTTTATTCATAAGGCTATTATATCAGCTTTCTAAAAGAGCGACAAGAAACAGCAAACTATGCGTGAGCTGAAAACCAGAAAAAGACAACGAAAAAGCAGTGAATTTCTCCACTACTTTAACAGCTTATTCTTCAATTTCGATTTCAAGTTCGTCGCCTAGGTCAAGTGTTACTTCTTCATTCACTGAATCTGCTTGAACTGCTTCATCTTTTTTGCTTTCAGCAGCTTCTTCTCCATCAATCAAACCAAATTGAACACGAACTTGATGGTCAATTTCATCAAAGATTTCTGGATTATCTGCCAAGTATTTCTTAGCATTTTCAGAGCCTTGCCCGATTTTCTCATCCTTGTAAGAGTACCAAGCTCCTGCTTTTTTGATGATATCCAAATCGCTTGCGATTTTCAAGAGTTCACCAGTCTTAGAAATCCCTTCTCCGTACATGATTTCAACGAAGGCTTCCTTAAATGGTGGAGCCACCTTGTTTTTCACGACCTTGATTTTAGTTTCTTTACCGACGTTGGTGTCTTTTTGGTCACCAGTTCCCTTGATTTGTGTACTTCCACGAACATCCAAACGGACTGATGCGTAGAATTTCAGAGCACGTCCACCAGGAGTTGTTTCTGGATTTCCAAACATGACCCCAACTTTTTCACGCAATTGGTTGATAAAGATGGCAATTGTTTTGGTTTTATTGATAGAAGCACCAAGTTTACGCATAGCCTGGCTCATCATACGAGCCTGCAAACCAACGTGGCTATCTCCGATATCGCCATCAATTTCCGCACGAGGTACAAGGGCAGCAACTGAATCGACCACAACAAGATCCACAGCACCTGAGTCAATCAATTTTCCTGCAATCTCAAGACCTTGCTCTCCTGAGTCTGGTTGAGACAAGAGCAACTCATCAATGTTGACCCCAAGGGCCGCAGCATAAGCTGGATCGAGGGCATGTTCCGCATCGATAAAGGCTGCAATACCACCTTCTTTTTGCGCTTGCGCAACTGCATGAAGGGCAACCGTTGTCTTACCAGATGATTCTGGTCCATAGATTTCGATGATACGTCCCTTAGGATAACCACCTGAACCAAGGGCAATGTCAAGAGCCAAGGAACCGGAACTCATCACTTGCACCTTTTGCTCGGCACGTTCACCCAAACGCATGATTGACCCTTTACCAAAGTCTTTCTCAATCAATTTAAGAGCGTCATTCAAGGCTTTTTCACGTTCTGCCCCAAATTTTTTTGAAATTTCATCTAATTTTTTTGGTTTTTTCGCCATTCTATTCTCCTACATTCTAGTGGTCCTTAGACCTATCTACTATTATATCAAAAGTTAGTCACTTAATAAAGCCTTGCGAACTAGGTTAAAGGCATGCATAACCGCAATGTGACGCACATCTGCTCGACTTCTGCCTCCAATATTCACCTTGATAACCTCAGTTCCTTGCTCCTGTGCCAAGCCTATGAAGACTGTCCCAGCTGGGTGCCCTTCTAGACTGTCTGGTCCTGCTACTCCAGTCAAGCTAATGCCAAAATCTGACTGGGTCTTGCTTCGTGCCTGCTCAGCCATCTTCTGGGCTGTATATTCAGACACCACACCATGTTCTTCCAAATCCTTGGCAGGAATATCCAACATCTTTGATTTTTCCTCCAAGCTATAGGTCACGAAACCACCCTTAAATATACTTGAAGCTCCTGAAAAATCGGCCACAGTTGCTTGGAAAAGACCTGCCGTCAAACTCTCTGCAGCCGTGATGGTTTTCCCTTGCTTTTTCAGTTCTTCTACCACAATACTGGCCAAGCTGGACTCTTCCCCATAACCATAACAAAGTTCTCGTAAAGAAAGACCTTCAAAAGTCTGGTAGTTCAAGATTTGATTTTCCAAAATATCCAACGCTTGATTCGCCTCTTCTCGACTGCTAGATTTTGTTGACAGACGCAGAGTGACTTCTCCTGTCTTGGCATAAGGGGCTAAGGTTGGATCTGTTTGATTGTCAATCAAATCAGCTAAAATCGTAACCAGCTGGCTTTCGCCAATCCCAAAGAAACGAAGAACTCGGGAATACAACTTGCTCCCTGTCATCAACTTGGGTAGAAGTTGGTTTAAGACCATGGGTTTCAATTCACTTGGTGGACCAGGAAGAACGACATAGGTCACTCCGTCCACTTCTAACATTCCTCCAACAGCCAGTCCTGTTTCGTTTGGTAGTGGAGTCGCCCCTTCTACAATTTGAGCTTGTCTTTCGTTATTCGGTGTTCGGGCATAGTCTGGTCTCTGGTCAAAAAAGACATCCAACTTCTCCTGCGCCTGAGAATCGAAGACTAATTCTTTCCCTAAAAATTTAGCTAGAGTTTGTTTGGTCAAATCGTCCTCAGTCGGCCCCAAACCACCTGTCAAAATCACCAGACTGCTACGTTGACTAGCAATCTCAAGCAAAGACAAGAGACGAGTTTCATTGTCTCCTACAGCCGTCTGAAAATATACGTCTACCCCAATCTCTGCTAGTTTTTCCGATAAAAACTGGGCATTGGTATTAACAATCTGTCCTGTCAAAATCTCTGTTCCAACAGCAATGATTTCTGCTTTCATGTTTCCTCCTACCTATCTATTCGTATTTTTTTGAAAAAATCGCAGGAAATTTCCCACGATTGATTTTTTATTTGTATCAAACAAACGAACTATTCTACTTCATTTGTTACAAAGACACCTTGTTGTTGATTATCCCCATCACCAACAGGCACTCTTCCAAACAAATCTTCAAATAAGACTACATTGGTTTCAAGTTGAGTGACTTCTTCTTGGCCCAAAGAACGTCGCAATATATTCTGCATTTCCAACATATGCTCTCTCGAAACAATCTGGTAAGAAATACCTTGCAACATCTCTCCTTCGCCCTTTAATTGTTGAGTTTCAATCGTTTTAAACGAGTCCTTGTAACCTAACAAACTTGGGATACTCTTGGCAGACAAATCAATATTAGTCTGCATATTAGTACTCAAGGCTTTTAAGATGGATTGATAGTGACTAACGCTATTCAAACTAAGAACTTTTTCAACAACCTTTTGAATGACTTCACGCTGACGCTTCTGACGTCCGTAGTCCCCTTCTGGGTCCTGATAACGCATGCGGGAATAAACAAGTGCTTCTTCTCCATTTATTGTCTGCTCTCCAACACCGATAGAAATGGTGTTAAATTCTTCTTGATCACTGATAGAAATCGGGAAACCTAGTGTATTATTAACTGTAATCCCGCCCACTGCATCTACCAATTGTTGCAATCCTTGCATATTGACCATAATATAGCGGTCAATGTGGATATTCATCATCTTTTGAATCGTTGAGATAGCTAATTCTGCACCTCCACCCGCATAGGCAGCGTTTAGCTTCGCTTCCTCAATCTGACCATCTTTATGCTGAATTTTAGTCAGGATGTCACGTTCCAAACTCAACATCATGGTTTTCTTAGTATGTGGATTCACCGTCAAGAGAATCATGGAATCACTATTTCCAGCCCATTGATCTGTACGCTCTATATTCCCAGTATCAACCCCCATTAAAAGGATCGTTAAGGGTTCAGTCGCCTCAATAACATTGGTTTCTTCCCCAATCTTTTTATAGGTTTTTGATAAGGTTTGTGTACCTTGCTGATAAATGGTATAAGCAAAGACACCCACACCCAAAACTGTCACAGCTAGAAAAGCTAGCACCATTCCAATAATTTTTTTAACCATATTTCTATTAATCTATCAGTCTACCCATCAGGTAAACATCGATAAATTTCCCTTCTTCTATGTACGCACCGCGCTCTTGTCTACCTTCAATTACAAAGCCATATTTTTGATATAGATGAACTGCAGCTTGATTACGAGTTTGGACAGTTAGTTGAAGTCGACGAAGAATACCACTAGCTTGTGCCCACTCTATCGCTTCTTCTAGCAAAAAACTTCCCAGTCCATTATTCCAATATTTCTTACCAATCACAATAAAGAGATCTCCAATATGACGAACTCTCTTGCGTTGATCAGCTGTGATATTTACAAGACCAGCAATTTCATCATTCAGTAAGGCCAGTAAAGTGATTTGATTTTCCGAGTGAGCCTGTTTATCCAAAAATAACTCCATCTCAGTATCTGTCATCAAAATACCATCCCTGTCCAGACTGGTAAAATCTGTTTCTACACTAACACGATTTAAAAATGATACTAAGGCAGCCGCATCTTCAACCTCTGCTTCCCTAATGAGCAATTCATACTCCATGTCGAAGCTCCTCTAAGAGTTTTTCTGCACGTAAGCCCTTGGCTTTGAAGTTTAATCTGCGACCATCTTCCTCTTTTAGAATTTCCAATTCTAAATAAGTATCTGGTAAGGCATCACCTAAAAGATGTCCCCACTCAATGACAGTTACCCCACCACCAAAGAGAAACTCATCCAAATCAATAGAATCAGCATCCCCCTCAATACGATAAACATCTAGGTGGTAAAGAGGAAGACGACCTTCATACTCTCTCACGATAGTATAGGTTGGACTCTTAATCATCTGAGAAATCTGTAATCCCTTAGCAAGGCCTTTTGTAAAGGTCGTTTTGCCTGCTCCAAGTTCTCCAGTTAGAATTAAGACATCATTCTTCTCTAATAAACAGCCCAAACGTTCACCTAAGGACTGTAACTCTTCTTCGTTTTTAGTGTACATACCTCTATTATACCAAAAAGTTATTCTTTGTCGAGATATTATCTGTGAAGTCCATATTATAAATTGTAAAACTTGGACCATCTCTTCTTCTGTCTTTAAAATAGAAACAGCAAGAAAACGACTAATAAGATATCTCTCATCAAGTGGCTATAAAATGAAACTTCCCAGCGAATGACTTTTGGCACTAACAGGCCTAGAAATAGCATGCCCAAGGCAATATAAAAGGTCATGGATAATATTGACCAAGGATTTCTGAGAACGATTAAAATAGCTAATCCACTAATAAAACTTATTTCCTTCTTACCTAAAATCTTTTTCAATCCATATACGTACTTCTGAATGGGCAGAAAAACTAACAAATCAATACCAAATAAGAAAAAGAAACTCGGTAGAAAGACTTCTACAAACTCTTCACCAGTTGCTCTTCCCGTAAGAAGATATTCTATGATAATCAAAGCTAAACCTAAAACATTTACCAATAGCAACAGAGTATACAAGAATTGTTGTCTATCTTCTTTAAAAACTGAATAATGTTGATTTCGTTGCCCTCTATAATAGTTTAGCCCTGCACCAATACTCGCAAGGAGCAACATACCCACTAAATAATAGAAGCAGTTTTGATTTAACATCAAGGACCAAGTCGATAAACTTAAACAAGAACAGCTACTAAGTCCAAAAACCGTCAGCAATAATAAAACTCGAATTTGCTTTTTCATTTTTTCCATCACTCTTCCTCCCTTACTCGCTCTTATTATAGACTAGAAATTCTCCCCATTGCTAGAATATTTCTCAACTGTCAGTTTTCTACTCTAAAATGCAAAAAAAGTTTGATGCAAATAACCCTTACATCAAACTTTTTGCTATTTCCCCTCAAACCAAAGAGCAATTTCTCGCTTAGCTGACTCTTCTGAATCTGAACCATGTACAACATTTTGGATAACCTCATTTTCACCAGCCGCTTTTGCAAAATTACCTCGAATCGTTCCTGGTAAAGCTTCTTCTGGACGAGTTGCCCCCATCATGGTCCGCCAAGTTTCGATTACTTTGGGACCAGAAATGATACCTACAAGGATTGGTCCCGAAGTCATGAATTCACGAATCGGTGGGTAAAAACTCTGACCAACCAAGTCCTGATAGTGCTGATTAATCAACTCTTCTGAGACCTGTGAACGCAACTCCAATTTTTCGATTGTAAACCCACGTTGTTCGATGCGTTTCAACACTTCACCCACTAGTCCTCTTTTTACACCATCTGGTTTAATGATAAAGAATGTTTGTTCCATACTTGTCTCCTTTGTCAGCTTCTTTCTTTTACACTCTTCGAAAATCTCTTCAAACCACGTCAACTTCGCCTTGCCGTACTCAAGTACAGCCTGCGGCTAGTTTTCTAGTTTGCTCTTTGATTTTCATTGAGTATTATTTTACCACATTTTATGGAAAAATGTAGAAAGTTTTCAGAAAAGAGAAAGAGAACCCGAAGGCTCTCTCATCTGCTTTTATTCTACTGTTTCTTCCACAGTTTCAACGGCAGTATCCACAACTACTTCTGTTGTTTCTTCATTTCCTTCTTCCTCTACTGGAGGATTAAGGTATTCTTCTTCGTTGATAGCATGTGGTTCAAGGTTGCGGTAACGAGCCATACCAGTACCTGCTGGAATGATTTTACCGATGATAACATTTTCTTTAAGTCCAAGGAGATGGTCTTTCTTACCACGGATAGCCGCATCAGTAAGGACACGAGTTGTTTCCTGGAAGGAAGCTGCTGACAAGAAACTGTTTGTTTCAAGTGAGGCTTTGGTAATTCCCATAAGGACTGGTCGACCAGTCGCTGGAACTCCACCCGCGACAAGGACATCTTTGTTGGCATCTGTAAAGTCATTGATATCCATGAGGGTACCCATGAGAAGATCTGTGTCACCTGGATCCATGACACGGACTTTACGGATCATTTGACGAACCATTACCTCGATGTGTTTGTCACCGATTTCTACCCCTTGGCTACGGTAAACTTTTTGTACTTCACCGAGAAGGTAAGTTTCAACTGACAAGACATCACGAACTGCAAGGAGACGTTTTGGTTGGATAGAACCTTCTGTAAGAGCAGCACCACGCGCTACTTGGTCCCCAACTTCAACACGCATACGAGCTGTAAATGGAACAACGTATTCACCTTCACCAGTTTCACCCTTAACAAAGACTTTCTTAGTACGAGTTGATGCATCTTCTTCGATAGCAGTAACTTGTCCTTTAACCTCTGTGATAACCGCTTCCCCTTTAGGATTGCGGGCTTCAAAGATTTCTTGGACACGAGGAAGACCCTGAGTGATATCGGTATTTGAGGCAACCCCACCCGTGTGGAAGGTACGCATTGTAAGCTGTGTACCAGGTTCCCCGATAGATTGGGCAGCGATTGTACCGACTGCTTCACCAACCTCAACCGCATCACCAGTCGCCAAGTTGATACCATAACAGTGACGGCAGACACCATGACGAGTGTTACATGTAAATACAGAGCGGATAGTGACTTCTTCCACACCAGCATTGACAATTTCACGTGCCTTATCTTCTGTAATCAACTCATTTGGACCGATGATAACTGCACCAGTTTCTGGATGTTTAACGGTTTTCTTAGTGTAACGACCATTGAGACGCTCCTCGAGAGACTCAATCATTTCTTTTCCTTCTGCAATAGAGCGGATCAAGAGACCACGGTCAGTTCCACAGTCATCCTCACGGATGATAACGTCTTGGGCAACGTCAACCAAACGACGAGTCAAGTAACCTGAGTCGGCTGTCTTAAGGGCCGTATCGGTCATACCTTTACGGGCACCGTGAGTTGAGAAGAACATTTCGAGTACCGACAAACCTTCGCGGAAGTTTGAAAGGATTGGCAATTCCATGATACGTCCGTTCGGAGCAGCCATCAGACCACGCATACCGGCAAGCTGTGAAAAGTTTGAGATGTTACCACGGGCTCCAGAGTCCATCATCATAACGATTGGGTTCTTAGGATCTTGGTTGGCAATCAAACGTTTCTCTAGTTTTTCACGAGCAGCACGCCATTCAGCTGTAACAGCATTGTAACGCTCGTCGTCTGTGATCATACCACGACGGAATTGTTTTGTGATTTGTTCTACACGTTTGTGTGACTCTTCAATGATTTCAGCCTTGTCATCAACGACTGGGATATCGGCAATACCCACTGTCAATCCTGCAAGAGTTGAGTGGTGGTAACCGAGGTTCTTCATACGGTCAAGTAGGGCAGAAGTTTCTGTCGTACGGAAACGTTTGAAGATTTCAGCGATGATATTTCCAAGATTTTTCTTCTTGAATGGAGGGTTAAGTTCAAGATTGCTGATAGCTTCCTTGATATCTCCACCAAGTGGCAAGAAGTATTTAGCTGGAACGCCTTCTGTCAAGTTGGCATTGTTTGGTTCTTGCAAGTATGGTAGACCCTCTGGCATGATGTCGTTGAAGAGGATTTTACCAACTGTTGTAAGCAAGACCTTGTGTTTTTGCTCTTCTGTCCATGGTTTGTTGAGGCTGTCTGTTGCGATGCCAACACGTGAGTGAAGGTGAACATAACCATTACGGTAAGCCATAACCGCTTCGTCACGGTCTTTAAAGACCATTCCTTCACCTTCACGACCAGCTTCTTCCATAGTCAAGTAGTAGTTACCCAAAACCATGTCCTGAGATGGAGTAACAACTGGTTTACCATCTTTCGGGTTCAAGATGTGCTCAGCAGCGAGCATCAAGATACGAGCTTCTGCTTGAGCTTCTTCTGAAAGCGGTACGTGGATGGCCATTTGGTCTCCGTCAAAGTCAGCATTGTAGGCTTCACAGACAAGCGGGTGCAAGCGAAGCGCCTTACCATCAATCAAGACTGGCTCGAAGGCTTGGATACCCAAACGGTGAAGGGTCGGTGCGCGGTTCAAAAGTACTGGGTGTTCTTTGATTACTTCTTCAAGGATATCCCAGATACGCTCATCTCCGCGTTCAACCAAGCGTTTAGCAGCTTTGACGTTTTGTACGATATCACGTGCAACGATTTCACGCATCACGAATGGTTTAAAGAGCTCGATCGCCATTTCACGTGGCACACCACATTGGTACATCTTAAGAGTTGGACCAACGGCGATAACGGAACGTCCTGAGAAGTCAACACGTTTACCGAGCAAGTTTTGACGGAAGCGTCCTTGTTTACCTTTAAGCATGTGACTCAATGATTTCAGTGGACGGCTACCTGGTCCTGTGATTGGACGACCACGACGACCATTGTCAATCAAAGCGTCAACTGCTTCTTGAAGCATACGCTTCTCATTTTGAACGATGATACCTGGTGCATTCAATTCAAGCAAACGAGCCAAACGGTTGTTACGGTTGATAACACGACGGTAAAGGTCGTTCAAGTCAGATGAGGCAAAACGACCACCATCCAACTGCAACATTGGACGAAGATCTGGTGGAATAACTGGAAGGATGTTGAGAATCATCCATTCAGGTTTGTTTCCAGACTTGTAAAAGGCATCCAAAACATCCAAACGACGGATTGCTTTGACACGTTTTTGTCCAGTAGCTGTTTTCAGCTCTTCTTTGAGTTCAGCAATTTCTTTTTCAAGATCTACTTGTTTCAAGAGGTCTTGGATGGCTTCGGCACCCATCTTGGCAACGAACGATCCATAACCATACTCACGCAAGCGCTCACGGTATTCGCGCTCTGTCATGATAGACTTGTGCTCAAGTGGTGTATCCTTAGGATCAATCACCACATAAGCCGCAAAGTAGATAACTTCCTCAAGGGCACGAGGGCTCATATCAAGGGTCAAGCCCATACGACTTGGAATCCCCTTGAAGTACCAGATGTGAGATACAGGAGCTTTCAACTCAATGTGCCCCATACGCTCACGACGAACTTTTGTACGCGTTACTTCAACCCCACAACGGTCACAAACAATTCCTCTGTAACGAATGCGTTTGTACTTACCACAAGCACATTCCCAGTCTTTTGTAGGACCAAAGATAACTTCATCAAAGAGTCCTTCACGTTCTGGTTTCAAGGTACGGTAATTGATTGTTTCAGGTTTTTTGACTTCTCCATAAGACCATGAACGGACTTTACTTGGAGAAGCTAGGGTGATTTGCATACTTTTAAAACGATTTACATCAACCACTATTTCTTCCCTTTCTATTCTAAGTGAACTGCTTTTTCTTATTCAGCAGCTTCTTCTGTTGCTTCCGCTTTTGTTGCTTTCTCAGCTTCTTCAGCTTCAAAGGCTGCTTTAGCCTCTTGTGCTGCTTTTTCGCGGGCTTTTTCAAGGTCATCTACGTGGATGACATCTTCGTCCATTCCTTCATCCAAGTCGCGAAGTTCCACTTCTTGGTCATCTTCGTCAAGAACACGCATGTCAAGACCAAGAGATTGCAATTCTTTGACAAGAACTCGGAAGGATTCTGGCACACCTGGTTTTGGAATTGGTTTTCCTTTTGTAATGGCTTCATAAGCTTTCAAACGTCCGTTGATATCGTCAGATTTGTAAGTCAAGATTTCTTGAAGGACATTTGACGCACCGTAGGCTTCAAGAGCCCAAACCTCCATCTCACCGAAACGTTGTCCACCAAACTGAGCTTTACCTCCGAGTGGTTGTTGGGTAACAGTTGAGTAAGGTCCGACTGAACGAGCGTGCAATTTATCGTCAACCATGTGGTGGAGTTTGATCATGTACATGACTCCGACAGAAACACGGTTATCAAACGGTTCCCCAGTACGTCCATCGTAAAGGATTGTTTTGGCATCGCTATCCATACCAGCTTCTTTAACAGTTGACCAAAGGTCTTCAGAACTTGCTCCGTCAAAGACTGGTGTTGCGATGTGAATACCAAGAGTACGAGCAGCCATACCAAGGTGAAGCTCCATAACCTGACCGATATTCATACGTGATGGCACCCCAAGTGGGTTCAACATGATATCGACTGGAGTTCCGTCTGGAAGGTAAGGCATGTCTTCTACAGGAACGATACGAGAGACAACCCCTTTGTTTCCGTGACGTCCGGCCATCTTATCTCCGACCTTGATCTTACGTTTTTGAGCGATGTAGACGCGAACCAGCATATTAACACCTGATTGCAATTCGTCTCCATTTGCACGTGTAAAAATCTTAACATCACGAACGACACCATCGGCACCGTGTGGTACACGAAGAGAAGTATCACGCACTTCACGAGATTTATCTCCGAAGATAGCGTGCAAGAGACGTTCTTCAGCTGAAAGGTCTTTCTCACCCTTAGGTGTTACTTTACCTACAAGGATATCGCCTTCTTTAACCTCAGCACCGATACGGATAATACCCATTTCGTCAAGGTCTTTAAGAGCATCTTCCCCAACGTTTGGAATTTCACGAGTAATTTCTTCAGGCCCAAGCTTTGTATCGCGTGTTTCTGATTCGTATTCTTCAAGGTGGACAGATGTGTAGACATCGTCTTTCACCAAGCGTTCGCTCATGATAACGGCATCCTCGAAGTTGTAACCTTCCCAAGTCATGTAGGCAACGATTGGGTTTTGTCCAAGCGCCATTTCTCCATTTTCCATAGAAGGTCCGTCAGCAATGAAATCGCCTTTTTCAACGACATCGCCAACTTTTACAAGAGTGCGTTGGTTGTAAGCAGTACCTGAATTTGAACGACGGAATTTTTGGATGTGGTAAACGTCCAATGAACCATCTTCACGACGAACTTCTACCTTGTCAGCATCTGCATAGGTAACTTTACCGTCATACTGAGCAATCACAGCAGCTCCTGAATCGTGGGCTGCTTGGTATTCCATACCAGTACCAACGTAAGGTGCTTTAGGATTAATCAACGGCACAGCCTGACGTTGCATGTTGGCTCCCATAAGGGCACGGTTGGAGTCATCGTTTTCCAAGAAAGGAATACATGCTGTCGCAACGGCAACTACCTGTTTTGGTGATACGTCCATGTAGTCAACAACATTAGCTGGATACTCTTGGTTGACCCCTTGGTGACGTCCCATGACAACTTTCTCAGCAAATGTTCCATCTTCATTCAGACGAGAATTAGCCTGTGCTACAGTAAATTCATCTTCTTCATCGGCTGTCAACCAAACGATTTCGTTCGTAACAACACCTGTTTCACGGTCAACCTTACGGTATGGTGTTTGAACAAAACCATACTTATTCAAGTGTCCGTAAGATGACAAGTTATTGATCAAACCGATGTTAGGTCCTTCAGGTGTCTCGATTGGACACATACGACCGTAGTGAGTGTAGTGCACGTCACGGACTTCATATCCAGCACGGTCACGTGTCAAACCACCAGGTCCTAAGGCTGACAAACGGCGTTTGTGGGACAACTCAGAAAGTGGGTTGTGTTGGTCCATGAACTGTGACAACTGTGATGAACCAAAGAATTCTTTAACCGCAGCTGTTACAGGACGGATATTGATAATTTGTTGTGGTGTCAAGACTTCGTTGTCCTGAACAGACATACGTTCACGGACATTACGTTCCATACGAGAAAGTCCAAGACGTACTTGGTTGGCAAGCAATTCACCAACCGCACGGATACGACGGTTCCCAAGGTGGTCGATATCATCTACACGGCCAAGTCCTTCAGCCAAGTTGAGGAAGTAACTCATCTCAGCAAGAATATCTGCAGGAGTGACGATACGAACCTTGTCATCTGGATTGGCATTACCAATGATGGTTACAACACGGTCTGGATCCGTTGGTGCAACAACCTTGAACTTTTGAAGAACAACAGGCTCAGTCACAACGGCTGCATCATTTGGAATGTAGACAATCTTATTCAAATCACCATCCAAATGGCTTTCAATGCTTTCAATCACGCTACGAGTCATGATTGTTCCAGCTTCTACCAAGATTTCGCCCGTTTCAGGGTCTACCAATGGCTCCGCAATGGTTTGGTTAAGCAAACGTGTTTTAACATTAAGTTTTTTATTGATTTTGTAACGACCAACAGCTGCCAAGTCATAACGACGTGGGTCAAAGAAACGAGCCACAAGCAAGCTACGTGAACTTTCAGCAGTCTTAGGCTCACCTGGACGAAGACGTTCGTAAATTTCTTTCAAGGCTTCGTCTGTACGAGAGTCCATTGGGTTCTTATGGATATCTTTTTCAACAGTGTTGCGAACCAATTCGCTATCACCAAAGATATCAAAGATTTCATCATCACCTGAGAAACCAAGCGCACGAACCAATGTCGTAAATGGAATCTTACGAGTACGGTCGATACGAGTGTAGGCGATATCTTTTGAGTCGCTTTCAAGTTCCAACCAAGCTCCACGGTTAGGGATAACAGTTGAACCGTAGCCCACTTTACCGTTTTTATCAACTTTATCGTTAAAGTAAACACCTGGTGAGCGGACCAACTGAGATACGATGATACGTTCACCACCATTGATGATGAAAGTACCCATTTCAGTCATGATTGGGAAATCACCAAAGAAAACTTCTTGGGTTTTGATTTCGCCTGTTTCTTTATTGATCAAGCGGAAAGTTACAAAAATTGGTGCTGAGTAGCTAGCATCGTGAATACGAGCTTCTTCTAGCGTATATTTTGGTTCCTTGATTTCATATCCAACAAATTCCAACTCCATTGTGTCTGTGAAGTTTGAAATTGGCAATACATCTTCAAACACTTCCTTCAGACCATGGTCTAGGAAATCTTTGAATGAGTCAGTTTGAATTTCAATCAAATTTGGTAAGTCAAGAACTTCTTTGATTCTTGAAAAACTACGACGGGTACGATGTTTCCCGTATTGAACGTCATGTCCTGCCAAGATGATTCTCCTTTGTAAATAAGTTCCAAGCCTTGTCAATCAGGCTTTTCTAATCGTCATATGGTTTTAAAAACCCCTATCACCGTGTCCTCTTGATGAATTTTCAGAATCTTTAAGTCTTTGTTACAAACACGCGAAATCCTGAAAAAAAGCACAAAAAGAGCAGCTAAATCTGACTTTTTCAGAAGATTTAACTGCTGTGAGCCTTGTCTGGACAATATTTCAGACAAAACCTACGACAAATGATTATTCATATTATACCCTATTTAGCTAGATTTTTCAAGGGGATTGATGAATTTTTGACAAAATCTTTTCCTATAAGAAATACTGGCTGAATCGTAACAAAATTTGTTGCGATTTTTCTTTTATTTTAATTCCAGGAAAACGCTTGCATATCGTTTTACTAAGTGCTATACTGATAGAGAAATTCATTTATAGGAGATTGATTATGAAAAGAACACCATCTCACACTGAGAAAAAAATGGTTTACAGCATCCGCTCCCTCAAAAATGGAACTGGTTCTGTCCTTATTGGAGCAAGCCTTGTTCTGCTTGCCATGGCTACACCAACTATCTCAGCCAACGAAAATACTACAAGCAATAAGGGAACTGATAAAGAAGCTACTACTGTCCTTGCACAACCTCTTACTGATACAGCAGTTAACTCTGGTAAGAAGGAAAGTGATATTTCTTCGCCTAACAATGCAAACGCTTCCCTAGAGAAAAAAGAAGAAAAACCTGCAACAGAGCCAACCACTCCTGTTGCAAGCCCAGCCGATTCAGCACCACAAACCGGACAAGATCGTTCAAGTGAACCAACTACTTCTACGAGTCCAGTAACGACTGAAACTAAGGCAGAAGAGCCAATAGAAGACAACTACTTCCGTATCCATGTCAAAAAGCTTCCTGAAGAAAACAAGGATGCTCAAGGACTATGGACTTGGGACGATGTTGAAAAACCATCTGAAAACTGGCCTAACGGAGCCTTGTCCTTTAAGGATGCCAAAAAAGATGACTATGGCTATTACCTAGATGTCAAATTAAAGGGAGAACAAGCCAAGAAAATTAGCTTCCTCATCAATAATACAGCTGGGAAAAATCTAACCGGCGATAAATCGGTAGAAAAACTGGCACCAAAGATGAATGAGGCTTGGTTGGACCAAGATCACAAGGTTTTCTCTTACGAACCACAGCCTGCAGGAACTATTCGTGTCAACTACTACCGCACGGATGGCAACTATGACAAGAAATCTCTCTGGTACTGGGGAGATGTGAAAAATCCAAGTAGTGGTGAATGGCCTAGCGGAACAGACTTTACAGCTACAGGTAAATATGGTCGCTATATCGATATTCCACTCAAAGATGCAGCTAAAGACCTTGGATTTTTATTACTAGACAGAAAGAAACAAGGAGACGACGTGAAAATCCGTAAAGAAGATTATAAATTCACAGATTTAAAAAATCATAGCCAAATTTTCCTAAAAGACGATGACGAATCGATTTACACAAATCCATACTATGTCCATGATATCCGTATGACAGGAGCCCAACACGTAGGCACTTCTAGCATTGAAAGTAGTTTTTCAACACTTGTCGGTGCCAAAAAAGAAGATATCCTCAAGCACTCCAACATCACTAATCACCTAGGAAACAAAGTAACCATCACCGATGTTGCAATCGATGAGGCTGGTAAGAAAGTGACCTACAGTGGAGATTTCTCGGACACAAAACATCCTTATACCGTGAGCTACAACGCTGACCAATTCACTACCAAAACAAGCTGGCGTCTTAAAGATGAGACTTACAGCTATGATGGTAAACTTGGAGCTGACCTCAAAGAAGAAGGAAAACAGGTTGATTTAACTCTATGGTCACCAAGTGCTGATAAGGTTTCTGTTGTTGTCTACGACAAGAATGACCCTGAAAAAGTAGTTGGAACTGTCGCTCTTGAAAAAGGGGAAAGAGGAACTTGGAAACAAACTCTAGATAGCACAAACAAACTAGGCATCACAGATTTCACTGGCTACTATTATCAATACCAAATCGAGCGTCAAGGTAAAACTGTTCTTGCACTCGATCCTTACGCTAAATCCCTCGCTGCTTGGAATAGTGACGATGCTAAGATTGACGATGCCCATAAAGTGGCTAAAGCTGCCTTTGTAGATCCAGCTAAACTAGGACCTCAAGACTTGACTTATGGTAAGATTCGCAACTTCAAATCGCGCGAAGATGCTGTCATCTATGAAGCTCATGTGCGTGACTTCACTTCAGATCCTGCCATCGCAAAAGACTTGACCAAACCATTTGGAACTTTTGAAGCCTTTATTGAAAAACTAGACTATCTCAAAGACTTAGGTGTGACCCACATCCAGCTCCTTCCAGTCTTGTCTTACTACTTTGTCAATGAATTAAAAAACCATGAACGCTTGTCTGACTATGCTTCAAGTAACAGCAACTACAACTGGGGATATGACCCTCAAAACTACTTCTCCTTGACTGGTATGTACTCAAGCGATCCTAAAAATCCAGAAAAACGAATCGCAGAATTTAAAAACCTCATCAACGAGATTCACAAACGTGGCATGGGAGCTATCCTGGATGTAGTTTATAACCATACAGCCAAGGTCGACATCTTTGAAGACCTAGAGCCAAACTACTACCACTTTATGGATGCTGACGGAACACCTCGAACTAGCTTTGGTGGTGGACGCTTGGGGACAACCCACCATATGACCAAACGGCTCCTAGTTGACTCTATCAAATATCTAGTTGATACCTACAAAGTCGATGGCTTCCGTTTCGATATGATGGGAGATCATGATGCAGCTTCTATCGAAGAAGCATACAAGGCCGCACGCGCCCTCAATCCAAACCTAATCATGCTTGGTGAAGGTTGGAGAACCTATGCTGGTGATGAGAACATGCCTACTAAAGCTGCTGACCAAGATTGGATGAAACATACCGATACTGTCGCTGTCTTTTCAGATGACATCCGTAACAACCTCAAGTCTGGTTATCCAAACGAAGGTCAACCTGCCTTTATCACAGGTGGCAAGCGTGATATCAACACCATCTTCAAAAATCTCATTGCTCAGCCAACCAACTTTGAAGCTGACAGCCCTGGAGATGTTATCCAATACATCGCAGCACATGATAATTTGACTCTCTTTGACATCATCGCCCAATCTATCAAAAAAGACCCAAGCAAGGCTGAAAACTATGCTGAAATTCATCGTCGTTTGCGACTTGGAAACCTCATGGTCTTGACAGCTCAAGGAACTCCATTTATCCACTCTGGTCAGGAATACGGACGTACCAAACAATTCCGTGACCCAGCCTACAAGACTCCAGTAGCAGAGGATAAGGTTCCAAACAAATCTCACTTGTTGCGTGATAAGGACGGCAATCCATTTGACTATCCTTACTTCATCCATGACTCTTACGATTCGAGTGATGCTATTAACAAGTTTGACTGGACTAAGGCTACAGATGGAAAAGCATATCCTGAAAATGTCAAGAGCCGTGACTATATGAAAGGGTTGATTGCCCTTCGTCAATCTACAGATGCCTTCCGACTTAAGAGTCTCCAAGATATCAAAGACCGTGTCCACCTCATCACTGTCCCAGGTCAAAATGGTGTGGAAAAAGAGGATGTAGTGATCGGTTACCAAATCACTGCTCCAAACGGTGATATCTACGCAGTCTTTGTCAATGCGGACGAAAAAGCTCGTGAATTTAATTTGGGAACTGCCTTCGCCCACCTTAGAAATGCTGAAGTTTTGGCAGATGAAAACCAAGCAGGACCAGTCGGAATTGCCAACCCGAAAGGACTCGAATGGACTGAAAAAGGCTTGAAATTAAATGCCCTTACAGCTACTGTTCTTCGAGTCTCTCAAGGCGGTGCAATTGTCGCCCCAGCTGTGGAAGAAAAACCAGAATTTGACCTTTCTAGATTAAAACAAGAACACGGTCAAAATAACGGCCAAGACAATATGTCAAACCGAGTAGTCAAACCGGAACAGCAAACTCCAGCTCCACAAACTAAACCTGATTCTGCAAAACCAGATGCCAAAGTAGCTGATGCGGAAAATAAACCTAGCCAAGCTACAGCTGATTCACAAGTTCAACAACCAGCACAAGAAGCACAAGCATCATCTGTAAAAGAAGAGGCGGTTCAAAACGAATCGGTAGACAACTCTAGCAAGGAAAATAAACCTGCACCCCTAGCTAAACAAGCTGAACTTCCAAATACAGGAACTAAAAACGATAACAAACTCCTCTTTGCAGGAATCAGCCTCCTCGCCCTTCTAGGTCTCGGGTTCTTGCTAAAAAACAAAAAAGAGAACTAAACTAGCCCTCCTATAGAAAAATCCCCTAAGCATTATAGCTCGGGGGATTAATTTTTGTACAATATTTGTTGTCCTAATAAACTTGATTAGGATTTTTTATTAAGCCTCTTTCATGGCAAAATAAGCCCGTACTTTGGGGGCAACTTGTGTGCCGAAGAGTTCAATAGCTCTCAGGACTTGTTCATGAGGCATAGAACCAAGCGGTAGGTGGAGCATGAAGCGGTCCAAACCTAAATCCTCAATCATGCGAATCAATTTTTCTGCCACCTGATCAGGATTACCCACAAACATAGCACCATTTGGCCCAACTTGCTCCAAATATTGCTCATAGGTCAACTTCTGCCAGTGTGGACGGTCTTTGGAAATTGCATCCACCACTTGCTTGGTCGGATGGAAATAATCTTTCACAGCCTGCTCGCCATCTTCAGCAATCCAACCCCAAGAATGAGCTCCAACCTTTAGTTCCTGACTGGAATAACCCGCTTCGCTCCCAATCTCACTATAAGCCTGAATCAATTTTTTAAAATAACGAGGATTGCCACCGATAATAGCATAAACAATCGGTAGACCTGCCTGAGCAATCTTCACTGTCGATTCTACATGACCACCTGTCGCTATCCACAAGGGTAATTTGTCCTGAACTGGACGGGGATAAACTTCTTTGCCAGATATTGTTTGAGTCAATCGCCCTTTCCAGTCTAGCTTTGTCTTTTCATTGACTAACTGGAGCAAGTCTAATTTCTCATCAAAAAGGGCTTCGTAGTCTTTCAAATCATATCCAAACAAGGGAAAAGATTCCGTGAAAAAACCCCTTCCAGCCATAATCTCCGCACGTCCATTTGACAAAGCATCAATAGTGGCATACTGTTGGAACAAGCGAATCGGATCCATGCTTGAGAGAATGCTGACTGCACTGGTCAAACGGATTTTCTTGGTATTGACTGCCCCAGCTGCCAGAACAATCTCTGGAGCAGATATCGCAAAATCCGCTCGATGGTGCTCACCAATCCCATACACATCCAAACCAACCTTGTCAGCCAGTTCAATCTCTGCCACCAACTGACGAATGCGTTCGGCATGACTGTAAGACTGCCCAGCCCCTTCAAGCTCAGTTGTTTCCCCAAATGTTGAAATTCCCAATTCTACCATTGCGATTCTCCTTGTCTACCTCTGTCCTTCAATTTGAAAAATTATTCTAATACTCAATGAAAATCAAAGAGCAAACTAGGAAGCTAGCCGCAGGCTGCTCAAAACAGTGTTTTGAGGTTGCAGATGGAAGTTGACGTGGTTTGAAGAGACTTTCGAAGAGTATAACACGAATCTTGAGTACAAGCAACCGATTTGCTCACAAGAAAAAGCCTAGATAACTAGACTTTTTTAGCTTATTCTACCGTTACTGATTTAGCAAGGTTACGTGGTTTGTCCACATCAAGGCCACGGTGGAGTGTTGCAAAGTAAGCGACTAATTGCGTTGGTACAACCATTGAGATTGGTGAGAGGTAAGGGTGCACAGTCGTAAGGACGATATCGTCTGTCTCTTTAGCAACATTTTCTTCTGCAATAGTGAGAACCTTGGCACCACGGGCTGCGACCTCTTGGATATTTCCACGAGTATGGTTGGCAAGGACTGGATCTGACAAGAGCGCCAAGACAGGTGTTCCTTCTTCAATCAAGGCAATGGTTCCATGCTTGAGCTCTCCTGCTGCAAAGCCTTCACACTGGATGTAAGAAATCTCTTTGAGTTTGAGGCTTGCTTCCATAGCTACGTAGTAATCTTGACCACGCCCAATATAAAAGGCATTACGAGTTGTTTCAAGAAGCTCACGAACCTTGACTTCAATGGTTTCTTTCTCTGAAAGAGTTGATTCGATAGACTGAGCTACGATTGACAACTCATGCACCAGATCAAAGGCTTGCGCTTTGGCATTGCCATTTGCTTCTCCGACTGCTTTTGCAAGGAAGGCAAGGGCTGCGATTTGCGCTGTATAAGCCTTAGTTGATGCCACGGCAATTTCAGGACCTGCATGAAGAAGCATGGTATGGTTAGCTTCACGTGAAAGAGTTGAACCTGGGACATTTGTCACTGTCAAGCTTGGGATTCCCATTTCATTAGCCTTAACCAAAACCTGACGACTATCCGCTGTTTCACCAGATTGGCTGATAAAGATGAAGAGTGGTTTCTTGCTGAGAAGTGGCATACCGTAGCCCCACTCAGATGAGATTCCAAGTTCAACTGGTGTATCTGTCAATTCTTCCAACATTTTCTTAGAAGCAAATCCTGCGTGGTAAGATGTCCCAGCTGCAAGGATGTAGATGCGATCTGCATCTTGAACAGCCTGGATGATAGCTGGGTCTACGACAACTTGACCAGCCTCATCTGTGTAGGCTTGGATGAGTTTACGCATAACCGTTGGTTGCTCGTCAATTTCCTTGAGCATGTAGTAAGGATAAGTTCCCTTACCGATATCAGACAAGTCAAGTTCAGCAGTATAACTAGCACGCTCACGACTGTTACCATCATAGTCTTGAACTTCCACGCTATCCGCCTTGACGATTACCAACTCTTGGTCATGAATTTCCATGTATTGGTTAGTTTCACGAATCATAGCCATAGCATCTGAGCAGACCATGTTATAGCCTTGTCCAAGACCAATCAAAAGTGGTGATTTATTCTTCGCTACGTAGATGACTTCAGGGTCTTGTGAGTCAACCAAGGCAAAAGCATAAGAACCACGGATGATGTGAAGAGCTTTTTTGAAGGCTTCAAGAACTGACAAGCCATCTTCTTCCGCAAATTTTCCAATCAAGTGAACAGCGATTTCAGTATCTGTTTGCCCTTTGAAGTGGTGACCATCAAGGTATTCTTCCTTGATTTCAAGATAGTTCTCAATGACCCCATTGTGAACCAAGACAAAACGTTCTGTCTCAGATCGGTGTGGGTGAGCATTGTCTTCAGTTGGTTTCCCGTGAGTCGCCCAACGAGTATGTCCAATACCAGTTGTTCCCTCAACACCAGCTGTTTTAGCAGACAATTCTGCGATACGACCGACAGCCTTGACTAGGTGATTTTCAGCACCACCTAGGACAAAAATCCCCGCAGAATCATAGCCACGGTATTCGAGCTTTTCAAGCCCTTGAATCAAAATATCAGTTGCATTTGTGTTTCCAACAACACCAACAATTCCACACATAGTATATACGACACAGACCAGCTGTGCTTTCTCCTTAAAATTGGTATAGTCTAATTCCTCTTTTATAGAATCAGCAAAAACAGTATATACTTGTTTCTTTCACTTGTCAAGAGTAAAAATTGGTATAGTTCATATCAAATTCGTATAAATAAAAAACTCTGACCAATTAGGATAATCAGTCAGAGTCCTTTTTAAAATCCATTATTATCGCTTAGTTCCTTGAACCAGTGCCCTGATTTCTTCAGACGACGTTCTTGCGTTTCCAAGTCTAATTCGACCAAACCGTAGCGATTTTTATAGCTATTGAGCCATGACCAGCAGTCAATAAAGGTCCAAATCAAGTATCCTTTACAGTTGGCACCATCTTCAATCGCACGATGGAGTTCACGAAGATGACCTTTTACAAAGTCAATACGGTAATCATCTTGAATCATCCCATCTTGGCGGAATTTTTCTTCCCCTTCAACACCCATACCATTCTCTGTCAGCATCCACTCAATATTACCATAGTTTTTCTTGATATTTTGGGCAATATCATAAATCCCCTGCTCATAAATCTCCCAGCCGCGGTGAGGATTAATTTTACGGCCAGGCATCACATAAGGCTCGTAAAAATGTTCTGGCAAGAGTGGACTCTCTGGATTCTTAGCAAATCGAGGTGCCATAACGCGCAAAGGCTGATAGTAGTTAACACCAAGGAAATCTACTGTATTGTCACGAATGAGTTCCAACTCCTCCTCCGTGGTATCAGGCAAGAGACCGTGTTCATGTAAGATTTCTACCAACTCCTGTGGATAAGTCCCCAAAACAGACGGATCTAAGAAAGATTGGGCCTGAAAAAGGTCCGCAATACGAGCAGCCTTAACATCAGCAGGATGCTGGCTACGTGGATAAGCCGGTGTCAAGTTGAGGACAATCCCAATCTTGGAATCAGGCAAGAGTTCATGACAGGCCTTGACCGCTCTACTACTAGCTAATTGTGTGTGATAGGCTACTTTAACCGCTGCCTCTGCATCGACCTTATGTGGATAATGGGCATCGTAAAAATAGCCAAATTCCACAGGAACGATGGGCTCGTTAAAGGTAATCCATTGGTCCACTAAATCTCCATAAGTCTCAAAACAAAAACGAGCATAGTCTTCATAGGCTGAGACAGTCGCCTTATTTTCCCAACCATCACCAGCTTCTTGAAGAGCAAAAGGCAAATCAAAGTGGTAGAGATTGACTAACAGACGAATCCCCTTAGCCTTAATAGCCTCAAAGACCTTACGATAAAAATCCACACCTTGAGGGTTGACTTTTCCACAGCCTTGTGGAAAAATCCGTGACCACTGAATAGAAGTCCGAAAGGCTGTGTGACCAGTCTCTAACAAAAGCTCAATATCCTGTTCCCAATTTTCATAAAAGGTCGATGTCTTATCTGGACCAATCCCATTATAGTAACGATTTGGCTCCACTTGGTACCAGTAATCCCAGAGATTATCTCCCTTACCATCACCAGCTACACGCCCTTCTGTTTGTGGTCCAGAAGTGGAGGATCCCCAGACAAAATCCTTTGGAAATCTTAGCATACATTTACCTCTTTATCTAGTCATTTTTCCCATTATACAGAAAAAACAAGGTAAAAACTAGTTACATTTTTTCCTTGTTTTTCTTCTGATTATAGTTTTTATTTCTTGCTGAGGATTTCAAGCGTTTCAAGCACATTATCTGCATGAACTTCGATAGTGTCACCAGTCGCTTTAATCTTAACTTCTACGATACCATCAGCCGCTTTTTTACCAACGGTGATGCGGATTGGCAACCCAATCAAGTCACTATCGCTGAATTTAACACCGACACGTTCGTTACGGTCATCTGTCAAGACTTCGTAACCAGCTCCCATCAAGCTTGCTTCAAGTTTTTCTGTCAAGGCTTGCGCTTCTTCATCCTTGACATTGACAGTAATCAAGTGCACATCAAATGGCGCCAATTCTTTAGGGAAATTGATTCCCCAAGCGTAACGGTATTCACCTTTTGGTGTTTTGTTAACAAAGAGGCGAGCGTGTTGCTCCATAACTGCTGAAAGGAGACGGCTGACACCGATACCGTAACATCCCATGATAATTGGCACAGCACGGCCATTTTCATCCAAGACATCTGCTCCCATGCTTGCTGAGTAACGAGTTCCGAGTTTGAAGATGTGCCCAATTTCGATACCACGCGCAAAGTTAAGAACACCTTGTCCGTCTGGAGAAATTTCACCCTCACGAACTTCGCGGATATCCACATATTCTGCAGTAAAGTCACGACCTGGGTTCACACCAGTCAAGTGGAAGCCATCTTCGTTAGCACCCACAACTGCATTGCGAACATCTTGCACCTTACGGTCTGCAATGATTTTAACATTCTCTGGCAAACCAACTGGGCCAAGTGAACCGAATCCTGCTTGAACAACACTTTCCACTTCTTCTTCGCTAGCAACGTCAAAGAAATCTGCTCCCAAGTGGTTCTTCAACTTAACTTCATTGAGCTGGTCATTTCCAACTAGAAGGGCTGCAACAAGCTCACCATCCGCCATGTAGAAGAGCGTTTTGATCGTTTGTTCTTCTGGAACGTTGAGGAAGGCTGCCACTTCATCAATTGATTTAACATCTGGCGTTGCAACACGAGTCACTTCCTCTTCAGCGACAACGCGGTTGCTTGGTTTGTACTCGTTTGTTGCCATTTCCAAGTTAGCTGCATAGCTAGACTCACTTGAGTAGGCGATGGTATCTTCACCAGAAACCATCCACTTAAGCAATTCTGCTTTAATCTCTTCTTGCACTTCTGCAGGAATTTCGTCAAATGAGGCAACTGACTTGTCTAAGACAACCCAGCGGTCAAGGTCTGTACGAGCAGATGTAATCGCCATAAATTCTTGGCTGTCCTTACCACCCATGGCTCCACCATCACCGATGATAGCCTTAAAGTCTAAGCCACTACGAGTGAAAATACGCTCATAGGCAGCTTTGTACTCGTCATAAACACTGTCCAAACTATCATAGTTAGCGTGGAAGCTGTAAGCATCCTTCATGATGAACTCACGTGTACGGAGAAGTCCATTACGTGGACGTTTTTCATCACGATACTTAGGTTGGATTTGATAAAGGTTAAGTGGCAATTGCTTGTAAGACTTAACAGAATCACGAACAATAGCTGTAAAGGTTTCTTCGTGAGTTGGACCTAGGATAAAGTCTGATTTTTCACGGTTTTTTAGTTTGTAAAGGTCTTCACCATAAGTTTCGTAACGACCTGATTCGCGCCACAATTCTGCACTGAGAAGGGCAGGAGCCAACATCTCAACGGCACCAATCTTATCAAACTCTTGGCGCATGATGTTTTTGGCTTTTTCAATCACACGGTTGGCAAGTGGTAGGTAAGAATAAACACCTGCAGATACTTGACGAACATAGCCAGCTCGCAACATAAGAGCATGGCTGATAACTTGAGCATCGCTTGGCATTTCGCGAAGCGTTGGGATAGGCATTTTACTTTGTTTCATAATATTCCTCGATTATCTAAAAAAGAGTCGCATAATGTCATTCCAAGTCACAGCAATCATCAAGACAACCATGATGACCACTCCGGCCAAGGTGACATAGGTTTCAATTTCTTGTTTTAATGGTTTGCGGCGAATAGCTTCCAGGATGTTGAGCACAATCTTACCACCATCCAGAGCTGGAATCGGAATAAGATTGAAAATCCCGATATTGATGGAAATCATTGCCAAGAAGTACAAGACATTTTCAATTCCATTTTTAGCAGCATCACTACTTGCCTTAAAGATGGCAACAGGTCCACCTAGCTTGTTCAAATCCGGTTGGAAAATCAGATTTTTCAGAGCTGATAAAATTCGGAGAGCCGAGTCAGCTGCAGTTGTAAATCCACCTACAAACATGGATAGAAAGTCTGACTTAATTCCCGGTTGAACACCTAGAAGGAAACGACCTTGACTTTCTTCAGGAGTAACAGTGACTTGTTTATCACTCCCCTTTTCAGAAATAGTCACATCCAAGGTCGGCGCCGTCTTATCTTTGGTTTCTGCTTCTACAGCCTGAATCAAACTTTCCCAGTTGCTAATCTCATGTGAGCCAATCTTGGTAATCTGTGCTGTTTCTGGCACTCCTACCTTAGCCAAAGCCCCTTGGGGCATGACATGAAACTGGTTGGTATCAACATCTCTGACACCACCCTGCATAAAGATTAAAATCCAAAAAACAACAACACCTAAGATAAAGTTGTTCATAGGACCTGCAAAGTTAGTAATCAGTTTTCCCCAGATAGTCGCATTTTGATATTGAACATCTAAAGGAGCAATCCGAACCTCAGTTCCATCTGCTTCTACAACCGTTGCATCGTGATCCACTGCAAAAGTTTTTTCTTCTTCCAGAACCAATCCCTTGATAAAGAGCTTGTCTTCAAAATCAAACTGGGTCACCTGCATAGGGAGGGCTGTTTGATCTAATTTTTTACCTGAGAGATTGATGCGTTTAACCTTACCATCATCAGTAAACGTCAAACTAACAGGAGTTCCTGTCTTGATTTCAGTTGTATCATCACCCCAACCGGCCATGCGAACATAGCCCCCAAGAGGCAAGATTCGAATGGTATAGGCCGTCCCATCCTTGCCAATATGAGCAAAGATTTTAGGCCCCATACCAATGGCAAATTCACGCACTAGAATCCCTGATTTCTTGGCAAAGTAGAAGTGTCCGAACTCGTGCACCACTACAATAATCCCAAAAACCAGAATAAAGGTTAAAATTCCGAGCATAGTATTTCCTCCGTCTTTTGATTAAAAGAGTCCAAACAAGTGCATAATTGGAAATACAAGCAACATACTATCAAAACGATCCAAAACACCACCATGTCCAGGAATAAATTTCCCAGAATCCTTGACACCAAAGTGACGCTTGATCGAACTTTCTAGTAAATCACCGAATTGTCCAGCAATGCTAAAGAAAATAGCAAAGACTGACATCTTGTAAATTCCATACGGAAGAGCAACTGTACTGTCAAACATCATAAAGATGATAGTTACTAAAATAGCACCTAAAATACCACCCAAGGCACCCTCAAAGGTTTTATTTGGAGAAACTGTCGGAGCTAATTTTCGTTTACCATAGTTCATCCCAACAAGATAGGCACCACTGTCTGTCGCCCAGACGATACATAAGGCTAATAGTGCCTTATCTAACCCTGCAATTCTAGCATCTAATAGAGCATTAAAACCAAAGCCCACGTAGAAACTCATAGCAAGCGGGAAAACAGCATCCTCAATCGTATAAGACTTGCTAAAAACAGTCGTTCCTAACATGATTGAAATCAACACACTATAAGCAACCACATTCCCATCAACTGGCAAAAAAGTCAGGTAATTCTCCAAGGGAATGGTCAAAGCAAAGGTTGCAAAGAGGGTCAAGAGGCCCTCCATCGTCATGGTCTCTAGACCTCTCATCTTCAAAAGTTCATGCATGGCTAGCATGGCTATGATTCCAATTGCTATCTGAAGCAAGAGTCCCCCAATCATTAAAATTGGTAGGAAAATAGCCAGGGCAATCCCTGCAAACAAGGTTCTTTTCTGTAAATCCTGTGTCATATTTCCTCCTAAACTCCTCCAAATCGGCGATGACGACGATTGTAGGCAAGAATAGCTTCCTGCAAGGCCATCTCGTCAAAATCAGGCCACAAGGTATCCGTAAAATAGAGCTCACTATAGGCTCCCTGCCATGGAAGGAAATTGCTCAAACGCAATTCTCCACTAGTACGGATAATCAAGTCCGGGTCTCGTAAGTCCTTAGGCAAATGCTGAGTGAAGAGATAGTTGCCAATCAATTCCTCTGTGATGTCACCTGGGTTGATTTTGGCATCTAAAACATCCTGAGAAATCAACTTAAGAGCCTGTGTAATCTCAGCACGTCCACCATAGTTGAGGGCAAAATTAAGAATTAATCCTGTGTTGTTCTTAGTTAATTCCTCAGCCTTGGTCAGAGCTTCAAAAGTTTGCTTAGGCAGGCGGTCCGTTTCCCCAATCATTTGAATCTTAACATTATTCGCATGCAATTCCGGGACATAATTATCATAAAACTCTACTGGCAAGTTCATGATAAACTTGACTTCCTGATCTGGACGGGTCCAGTTTTCTGTAGAAAAAGCATAGACCGTAATAACCTTAACGCCTAGTTTGTTGGCTGCCTTGGTCACAGTTTGCAATGCTTCCATGCCCGCCTTGTGTCCGAAGACTCGCGGTTGCATACGTTTTTTAGCCCAACGGCCATTGCCATCCATGATGATGCCGATATGAGCAGGAACCTGTGTCGGAACCTCTACTTCCACAGCCTTATCTTTCTTAAAAAATCCAAACATGATCTTATTCCTATTCAAAAATCTATCGTTTCATTATACCATATTTCCCCATTTTCTTCTATCACTAAGCTATTTATTCTCAGGCACCAAGCTCAGTTTTCAAAAAAATAAGCCGCCTGATTGGGCGACTTTATTTTTTATAGGGAGATTATTATGAAAAAGTTTTAGGAGTTTAAGTTAAGGTCTTCTTAACTTATGGACTTAGTATACACTTCCTAGCTTAAAGTTTCCTTAAGTATTTTTAAAAATCAAATTTTTCCATTTTTCCTGCCAATTTTTCTTGGATAATCGTGTTTGATAGAGAGCCATTCGGTCTTCATTTTCTAAGAAATGAGGAGTGGGACGAACTTGAAAATTCAAAATATCCTCCAAACCATAAGGTGCATAGAGTTCAAAATCGGATTCTTCATTCAAGCGTAGTCCAACAGCCGTACATTGTTCTGGATACTTACTCATAGCATCACGGGAACTGGTATAGGGAGCAGTATGAGGGCTGTGCTGGTACATATAGACTTGATTTTTCAATTCCCACTGGTACTGAGGAAAGTCCTCTCTCAGTTTTTTCTCTAGGGACAAGGTTTCCTCATAAGAAATATCTGGATCAAAGAAAATCACATCTACATCTGTTTCACAGTCAAAAGGGGATTTGTCTGACAAGAGATTCCAGATGAAATTTCTGACAGAACCTGCTGCCAACCACGAGTCTTTCAGACCAAGGTTTCGGATGATAGTCAGAATAGCCATCATATCTGGATTTTTTCTAAAATCCTCTAGAATTTCTTGCTTATTTTTCATTGTATTCATAACCTAAGTGATCATATGCCTTAGCAGTCGCTACCCGTCCAGATCGCGTCCGCATGATAAAGCCTTTTTGGATTAAGTAAGGCTCATACATATCTTCAACTGTCTCACGTTCTTCTGCTATGTTAACAGAAAGAGTTCCTAAACCGACGGGACCACCACCGTACATCTCAATCATGGTGCGAAGGATTTTCTGGTCCACATAGTCCAAACCTTCATGGTCAACATCCAGCATAGTCAAAGCCTTATCGGTAATAAGATCATCGATAACCCCATTCCCCATTATCTGGGCAAAATCACGCACACGCTTGAGGAGACGATTGGCAATACGAGGGGTCCCACGACTACGTAGGGCCAACTCAGATGCTGCCTCATGGGTGATTTCCATCTCAAAAATATCTGCCGTCCGCTCGACAATTTCTGTCAAGTCAGCATGAGCATAATACTCCATATGTCCCGTAATCCCAAAACGTGCCCGTAGAGGATTTGACAGCATACCAGCCCGAGTCGTCGCACCAATCAAGGTAAAAGGTGGCAACTCCAAATGAACGCTGCGACTGCCTTCACCAGCACCAATCATGATATCAATGTAGAAGTCCTCCATGGCACTATAAAGCACCTCTTCCACAGACATGGGCAAGCGATGAATCTCATCAATAAAAAGGACATCCCCAGGCTCTAAGTCATTCAAAATCGCTACCAGATCTCCGGCTTTTTCAATGACTGGACCCGAAGTCTGCTTGATATTGACACCTAGTTCGTTGGCAATAACAAAAGCCATGGTCGTTTTTCCCAAGCCTGGAGGCCCGAATAAGAGCACATGATCCAGCGCTTCATCCCGCATTTTGGCAGCCTCGATAAAGATTTGGAGCTGGTCCTTGACCTTGTCCTGCCCAATATATTCACGTAAGTACTGAGGACGGAGCGTGCGTTCTACTAACTCCTCGTCCCCCATTATCTCATTATCTAAAATTCTACTCATGGCTCTATTATATCAAAAAACCAAGCCACAAACAAAAAAGCCACCCGATTGGGTGCCTCCCGAGTTTAGCACCTATGTGGTATAACATTCTACGGCACTGCTACACCGCCTACGAAAGGAGGTGAGATAGCCCATGATAGAACTAATCCTTAAAACTATCATCGGACCGATTGTGGTCGGTGTCATCCTTCGCTTAGACGATAAATAGCTAAACAAAGATAGATAGTGTCAAAAAAGACCCCGAGCTTAATGTGGAAGTTAGCTTGGGGTCTTTTCTAGTCCATGATATAGAACTAGTACTCAATTCCTTTTTATTATCCCATAGTTCACAAAATTTTTCAAAGGTTTATATTCGTGGCTTTTCAAGTTTTAACCGCTGTACAACAATATGATGACTCACTCCTTGACAACCAAGAGCATTATTACAGTAGTTCTAGTCCTTCAATTAACAGTCACTTAAATTCAAAGTAAGGTTGAAGTAGCTGAAGCGACAACAGACCTATTTCTTAGTCATATTCGCTAAAAAAATCCCCGCCAATTCACTGACCAAAATCCGAAAAATATCGGAAAATGTTTTTTAGAATAGTCCCCAAAATCCTGAAATAGAGCCAAAAAACTCCACCTGATTGGGTGGAGTTAAGGGAGATTATTATGAAAAAGAAAAGTTTAGGATTTTATTAAATAAAGTTAGGAGGTCTTTATTTAATAACTATATGTTACAAGACAAAGCTTAAAACTAGCTTAACTTTTCTCAAATTTTACTATTCTGCAAAAAAATTCTATTACCATCACCTCACCCTACAAAAAAGCCACCTGATTGGGTGACTTCATTAGGAGATTATGATGAAAAAAGTTTTAGGATTTCATTAAATAAAGTTAGGAGGTCTTTATTTAATGACTATATGATACTAGACCATCCTTAAACTTAGCTTAAGAACAAACAAGTTTTATTATTTTTCTCTGTTTACCCAAATCATTCCTGTACAGTCATAGGTGGATAAAGTTTCAAAACCCATAGAACGATAGAATTCCAAGGTTCTTTCTGTCTGGTCTGTTACCAGCTGGACTTGATAGGCATCTTTGTAACCCTCTAAAGCCTCTTTCATCAAGACACTACCAATCCCTTGACGCTGATAGATTGGTAAAACAATTAAATCCTGAACCAATACTGATGAGAATCCATCTCCAACCAAACGAATCAAGCCCACCACAGCATCGCCATCAAGCGCCACATAAATCACTAATGAATGAGATAAGGCCTGCTCCAGCATCTCTGGTTGATGGGTATAATTTGTCCAACCGACAGCCTGATAGAGATGCAAAACATCCTCTAGCTTGACAAATTCTTGCTTTTTAATAGTGATCATGTCAACACCTCTTAAAGCTCTCTCAAGCTCTTATACTGCCGTCCATTTTTATCAAAATTTTCAGGACGCAACCATGTTTCCAAACGATCTTTGACTTTGGGCCAGCCCTTATCAATCATGGACAACCAATCCGTATCCCTCGTACGCCCCTTATAAACCACTGCCTGACGGAAGGTTCCTTCATAAATAAATCCCAAACGCTCCGCAGCTCGTCTGGATGGCAAATTAAGAGAATCACATTTCCACTCATAGCGACGATAGTGGAGTTCTTCAAAAACATAGCGAGCGAGGAGATACTGGGCTTCAGTTCCTATCCGTGTTCCCCTGAGCTCTGGAGAAAAAGTGACCGCCCCCACTTCTATCACTCGGTTATTCTGATCAATGCGCATGAGAGAAAAAGTTCCCAAAGCCTTACCAGTTGCCTTGTCTATGATTGCATAGTAAAAACGGTCCTTACGAGCCAACATCTGATTTAAAAGGCTGACCAGTTCCTCCATGTCTGCTACTGGCTCCTGAAAGAGGTAAGTCCACATCTCCCGAGGCGTATCAGGGCCATAAACAGCTAATAAATCCTCCGCATGCTTTTCCACCGAAAGAGCTTCTATTCGAGCATAACGCCCTTCTAAGAAATCAATAGAAGGCAATTCACCTGGTGTATAACCTTCCATTGACTCCCCAATCATCTGACCATATTCATTTACTGGCATAGCTTTCTCCTTATTCACTTATTGAATATAGTATAACATATCTCAATGAAAATTTTAGGAAACACTTGGATTTCGATTCAACAATGCAAACTCCTCTTATAAAAATCATCCATCCATTTTATGGAGGAATAATCAAATATGGGAACGAGTGAGTTAATGTCCCTTATGCTTCTCTCTATTTTTTACTGTTTGTATTCAAATTTCTCTTGTTTTAGTGTTTGCTTTTGTAGACTGGATTACCAACCAGAACTGTGTTTTTATCTTAGTTAGGACTATTATAGTATGGTTCAGCACTATCTACAAATTATTCAGATGTGTATCAAAAAAATTTATCGTAACAAGCCAAGAGTCTACACTTTCTTTCATTAATAAGCGCCAATCTTTTCGATAACGATGATTCGGTTGATAAGCAACCGTCAACATATGCCCTGTTTCATGGTATTTTTTAAACAAAATGGATTCCCCTTTATAATGTGAAATGATATCATCTATCGCGGATGATGCATTCCATATTTCATCAACATCGCTTCCTAGTAATAATAAAGGGGAGGAAATTTTACTCAAATCAATCTGAGCCCTACTATCTTCAGGAATATGTTTTCCAAAAAACTTGTTTAACAAATAATCTCCTAACTGAAATTTTTGATACGGAAGTTCCTTTTGTAAATATGTCCAAGAAGATGAATTAGAATTAAGTTTTCCCTTTATTCCCTCAAATATTACATTTGAGGGAGAATTGAGTACTAAACATTGCACATCATCCAAAATACTTTGTCCAGCCAGAACAAGCTCTGCTCCTTTAGATCGACCATATATTCCTATTTTTGTATTATCAACTTGAGGATGATGATATAGAAAATCTTTCGCTTCCTCCAGACATTCTATTGGAATTCGTTCTAAATTTTGGGGTAATCCCTCTAAACCAAAATAAGCTATTGCAAGACAAATATAGCCTCTAGAAGATAAAAGTTGGGCAATATTCTGAGCTTTTTCAATTCTTCCCTCACTACCGCTAACAATAATCACGGCTGGCGCCCTTCTTAACTTTTCATCATAAAATAATCGACCTTGAAAATGCTTGTCATAGATATCTTGATATCTTACTCCCAGATTCATATAACGCCTTACAAAACTTTGCTCCGCGACCATATCTTTCCCCAGCCTGATTTTAATTTCAACACCAAAACAATCTCGTAATGGAATTCTATCAAGAGAACTCGGTAATCTCCTTTTCCTATTCTTCAACGGTTTCGCATTAAAGAATAATCCCATTTCTGAAACTCCTTTATAAGATCCCGAAATAGATACTGTCTGAGAGGTATCAATCATACCGTCCTGATCAGATAAAAAAATTGCGGTTGATTTCCATATAACATCATGATCTAAAAGCAAGGGAGCATTTATACAGTAATAATCAGACAGGTACATTTCTACACAATACATTGCCCTTGGTTCTAAACCATTAATAGCAATATAAAAAGATTCATCCGCTAAATCTGTTTGTGAAATCAGTTCTATGTTTACAGTCATATCTTCTCCTTTTTGTTAATTTGCTTAACAATTATATTTGAAATTTACCGTGACTTTTACCACGGTAATTCTCCCCACACCTTTTCAATATCATCCATCAATTTCACAACTGTTTTAAGTTCCACCTCACTATAGTTGTTTAAAACTGAAAAGATTGATTTTTCAATATATTCTTGTTGCTCCTTATGGATTTTAAAAATTTCGATGCCTTTTTCAGATAATCTCAAATATTTATTTTTCCCATTATTCGGATCAAAATCAAAAACAACTAAATTTTTTTGAATCAATCTCCTAACACTTTGAGTTATTGCACTTCTTGAAACTTCTAATAATTCAGATAATTTTACTAGATTTAAGGGCTGATTTTTCCCAATCACAACAATCAAATGTACCTCATTCAACGTAATGGATTTGTCAACACCACTTTTATGTTGATTTTTTTTTAACTGGTCAAACGCTAAAATAAATCTATTGAAACGATTATTAAATGCAATAAATTCTTTTTTATCCATAATCTCTCTTTTCTTTGTTAATTATATTAACAAAATAGAAACTTCCTGTCAAATAAAAAATCCTCCAGATTCTACTCTGAAGGATTCATTTCTTATTTCACAACAATATTAACGAGTTTATTCGGTACCGCAATCACTTTCACGATTTCCTTACCGTCAATTTCTGCTTTGACTTTTTCATCAGCGAGAGCAATTTCTTGCAATTCTTCGCGTGATAGGTCTTTAGCAACCATGAGTTTGGCACGAACTTTTCCTTTGATTTGGACAACGATTTCGATTTCGTCTTCAACTAATTTGCTTTCATCCCAAGTTGGCCAAGCTACATAAGAGATAGATTCTCCTGTTGCTGCAACTGTTTGCCAGAGCTCTTCTGCCAAGTGAGGTGCAAATGGTGCAATCAACTGAACGAAGCCTTTGGCGTAGTCTACATAAAGTTTGTCTTCCTTGTTGGCAGCGTTGACAAAGACCATAAGTTGGGCAATGGCTGTGTTGAATTTCAATGATTCTATTTGCTCTGTGACAGCTTTAACGGTTTCGTTGTAAACCTTGTCGAGAGAGCCATTGTTTTCTGCAACAATTTCCTTGCTTGTAATCAAACGGTAAACACGGTCAAGGAACTTACGGCTTCCTTCCAGACCTTCTTCTGACCAAGCGATTGAAGCATCAAGTGGCCCCATAAACATTTCATAAACACGAAGGGTGTCGGCACCGTATTGTTCCACCACATCGTCTGGGTTAACCACGTTCTTGAGCGATTTAGACATCTTGGCTGGTGCTTGCTCCAACTCTTCCCCTGTTTCTACATGGAAGAAAGAACCGTCACGTTTTTCAACCTTATCGGTTGCCACAAGAGCGCCACGGTGATCACGGTAGCTTGTTCCCAAAATCATTCCTTGGTTAAAGAGTTTTTGGAATGGTTCCTTAGTCGGAACAACACCGAAGTCATAGAGGAATTTATGCCAGAAACGAGCGTAAAGCAAGTGAAGAACGGCATGCTCTGCACCACCCACATAGATATCTACTGGCAACCATTGTTTGAGAAGATCCTCATCGGCCAATTTCTCAGTATTGTGTGGGTCAATATAGCGGAGGTAGTACCAGCTTGAACCTGCCCATTGTGGCATAGTGTTGGTTTCACGACGACCTTTGACACCATCTGCACGAGTCACTTCAAGCCAATCTGTCAAGTTAGCCAATGGACTTTCCCCTGTACCTGAAGGGCGGATGTCCTTGGTTACAGGCAAGACAAGTGGCAATTCACTCTCAGGGACAGCTGTTGAAGTTCCATCTTCCCAATGAATGATAGGAATTGGCTCACCCCAGTATCGTTGACGGCTAAAGAGCCAGTCGCGGAGACGGTAGGTAACCTTCTCTTGTCCACAGCCTTTTTCTTCCAACCAAGCCACGATCTTGGTAATAGCGTCTTCTTTGTTGAGTCCATCTAGGAAGTCTGAATTAACATGAAGACCATCTTCTGTGTAGGCAGCTTCTGCTACATTTCCACCTTCAAGGACTTCGACGATTGGAAGGTCAAATTGTTTGGCAAATTCCCAGTCACGTTGATCGTGGGCAGGAACAGCCATGACAGCACCTGTTCCGTAACTAGCAAGAACATAGTCGGCAATCCAGATTGGAATTTCCTTACCATTGACAGGGTTGATGGCATAAGCACCAGTCCAAACACCAGTTTTTTCTTTGGCAAGGTCTGTACGAGCCAAGTCAGACTTGAGGCTAGCTTGGTGTTTGTAGTCTGCTACAGCCTCTGCTTGCTCTGGGCTTGTAATAGCGTCAACTAAGTCATGTTCAGGAGCTAAGACAGTGAAAGTCGCACCGAAAAGAGTATCAGGACGAGTGGTGAAGACTGTGAATTCCTTGTCAGTTCCCTTAACCTTGAAGGTTACATTGGCACCAGTTGATTTACCAATCCAGTTGCGTTGCATGTCCTTGATAGACTCTGGCCAATCAAGTTCATCTAAGTCATTAAGCAAGCGCTCTGCGTAAGCCGTGATTTTGAGCATCCATTGGCGCATTGGCTTGCGGACAACTGGATAGCCTCCACGCTCAGACGTTCCATCAGGAAGAACCTCTTCGTTAGCAATGGCTGTTCCCAATTCCTCAACCCAGTTTACTGGCACTTCCGCTTCATAGGCCAAGCCTTTTTCGTAAAGCTTGGTGAAAATCCATTGCGTCCACTTGTAATAGTTTGGATCTGTGGTGTTGACTTCACGATCCCAGTCGTAAGAAAATCCAAGCGCATTGATTTGACGTTTGAAGTTAGCAATGTTCTCAGCTGTAAATTCTGCTGGGTCATTCCCCGTATCCATAGCATATTGCTCTGCAGGCAATCCAAAGGCATCCCAACCCATTGGGTGAAGAACATTGTAACCTTGCGCACGTTTGTAACGGCTGAGGATATCGGTTGCTGTATAACCTTCTGGGTGACCTACGTGCAGACCCGCTCCAGATGGATAAGGGAACATATCAAGAGCATAAAACTTCGGTTTTGATGCATCTGTTCCTGTCTTAAATGTATGATGTTCTGCCCAGTAGCCCTGCCACTTAGGCTCAATTTCTTTATGATTGTAAAAACTCATGGTCTCTCTCCAATTTTGTGATGTTACTATTATACCATTTTTGAGGGAATTTGAAATGTGTTAAAAGAAAAAACTGTATACTGTATTTCATTAATTTTGATGGCTCTGAATTGCTCTATCACCCACTTTTTTATCTTATTGTTATGCGGGAAATCAAAGATCAAAACAAGAAGCTTATCTCTTATAACACAAAATACTAATTTTAGACCGAAGATACGACTGGAATGCTAATTAATGTATTTATAATAAATAGCCGACAACTTATGTCGCTTTTTGATTTATGAAGAACGTCGGATTCAATACGAGGATCAATAAAAGACTACCATTTGGAAAACAGTAGTCCTTATTGTTTATTTTGAATTTACATAGGCGTCTACAGCGATGATAGCTTGAGCAACATCTGAAGGCGAAATCTTAAACGGCATCTGATGGATTGTCTCACCCTCCATAGTTGCTTGTTTACCAACTTTTATTAAATCATCATATCCAACTTGATCTAAATGCATTTCTTTTAGAGTTGTTGGCATACCAATTTTTTTGTAAAACTCAATATACTTATCAAGTTCTTCTTTAGGTCTATTTTCCAATAATAGTTGTACCAAAGTTCCATAAGCTACTTTTTCACCATGTGTTAAATGATGAATGTCACCTGTCAATGCAGTAAAACCATTATGAATCGCATGCGCCGCAGCTAATCCTCCACTTTCAAAACCTAGGCCACTCAATAAAGTATTAGCTTCAACAATATTTTCTAATGCTGGTGTCACCACTTTAGCTTCACAAGCTGCCATAGCCTGTAAACCATCTGCAAACAGCGTTTCTTCACATTTCTTCGCAATTGCAACTCCAGCCAACGTTTGTTGTTGTCCTAACATAGTTTTTCCATTTGCCTGCATAACCGCACGCGCCTCAACCCAAGTTGCTAAACCATCTGCAATACCAGACGCTAATAAACGCTTAGGAGCTTGTGAAATAACTTTTGTATCAACCAAAACTAAATCTGGATTTTTAGAATAAAATAGATAATGATCAAATGCACCTTCATCTGTATAAATAACAGATAAAGCAGATACAGGTGCGTCGGTCGATGCAATTGTTGGAGCAATAATAACAGGCTTTTCAATCAAATCTGCAATAGCTTTTGCACTATCAATCGTCTTTCCACCACCAAGACCGATAATACTATCACAATTTTCTTTCTCAGCCAAGGCAACAACTCGATTGATTTCATTGTCAGAAGCTTCACCATTAAACTGGGCTAGAACAATATGGAAACCATACCTATGTAGGTAATCTTCAAATCGTTTTCCAACAATATCATAAACCAACTGATCGCATAATAGAATAGGACGATTCCCCAAATCCAATATTGATTTGGCATTTTCGAACAAGGCATTTTCCCCTTGAATATATCTAGAAGGGCTAGCAAAAATTCTCATATGTATTTCCTCTCTATCTAAATGGAACGACTATTTTGAATAACAAACCAATCGTCAGAAAAATCATCAACCGCCTTTTGGATAGATGGCATGGCGAAAGCTGATTCAAAAACATCTGCTCCTGCTGTAACAGCATGCGAACCTGCAGCTAAAGCATTATTTACTTGTGCTACATTTTTAAAGGATGCGGCTAAAATCTTACTAGGAGAGTTCTGTCTGTCAATAGCAAGAGCTAATTGACGAATGACAGAATTTGAATCAATGTTCAGATTTTCCATTCTATTATAATATGGAGCTAGGTAATCCGCTCCTGCTTCGATAGCTAAGAATCCCTGAATAACTGTATAAATAGCTGTTGCAGTGATATGGTAGCCCTCTTTTTTTAGCACCTTTATTGCACGTAATCCAGCTGGAGTAACAGGTACTTTGATAAATACATCATCTCCTGCTTGTCTTCGAATTTCATGAGCATCCTTTAAGATGCCTTCAAAATCTTGAGAAATCACCTGAACATGAATAGAGGGTGCAGAGCCAATCAATTCTCTTACATCTTTGATTCGTTCAAAAAAATTAATAGATCCCTCTCTTTTTGCAATAGTGGGATTTGAAGTTACCCCAGCTAGCGGTAAAATTTCAGACCATTTTTTAATCTCATCTAAATTTAATGTGTCAAGCATAAATTCCATAAAAAGAACCTCTTTATTTTACAATGTATGCTCAGTACGTCCTATAATATCATCTTGGGTTGCCTTAGAAAGAACATTGAAGAATGCAGAGTATCCTGCAACACGAACAATTAAATCTCTGTGTTTTTCAGGATGTTTCTGAGCGTCAATCAACGTCTCTCTGGAAACAACATTGTATTGAATATGGTACCCATGTAAACGATTAAAGAATGTTCGTAACAAAGCAATTAGTTTTAATTTATCTTCTTCTTTGGCTAACGTTTGAGGATTTACTTTCTGATTTAAGAGAACCCCACCTACGATTTCATCTGTTGGTAATTTTGAAACAGATTTTAAAACAGATGTAGGGCCGTGTTGATCCATATTATGTGATGGTGAACAACCCTCTGCTAACGGTGTACCCGCGTTGCGTCCATCTGGCGTTGCTAATGTTCCACGTCCCTGCCCTACGTTGGCTGAGATAGAAGATGTTCCTGAATAACGAATTCCTCCAATAGGACCTCTTCCATAACGTGTATTAGGATATTTAGCAATTTCATCAACATAAATGTCATAAGCAGCAGTAACCAATTTGTCAGCATAATCATCATCATTACCGTACTTAGGTGCATCATGAATCAACATTTCTTGAATGACCTTACCTTCTTCTCCGGCATAATCTGTTTCCAGTGCATGCCAAAGCTGACTTGGGCTTATACGTTCTTCCTCAAATACCAATTTTTTAATTGCAGCTAATGAATCCGACAAATTTGCAATTCCAACTTGCAAACCTGATATATAATCATATACTGCTCCACCTTCTTTAAGGTGTTTTCCACGACCAATACAATCATCAGTCAATGCTGAACATAGAATATCAGGAACTTCACGTTCCAATGATAAATCAATAGAATTTTCAACAATAACACTCATTCGTGTCAAATATCTTAGTGTTTTATCCCAAGCATTTTCTAATTCAGAAAAGTTCTTCATATCCTTAAAATGACCAAAGCTTGGTGCAAACCGTTTACCCGAAGCCGGATCAATTCCATCATTCATCGTGATAAGTAGAACCTTAGGGAAGTTCATATAACTCATGCCTGTGCAACGATATCCCCATTTTCCTGGAACTGCCGTTTCAACACATCCAATGGCACTGTAATCATAAGCATCATCTTCCAATACTCCTTTTGCAATAAAAGAAGGAATAATAATCTCATCATTATTAAATGCAGGCATACCAAAACCAAGTTTCATCACTTCAATACACTCATTCATGAAACGAGCATCTAAACCTGCATGGTAACGCACAGTTAGATTAGGTTGCGGTAGATGGGTTTGTGCAACTGATTTTAATACCAAATAAGATAATGGGTTAACAGCATCCTTCTTATCTCGAGTCTGTCCACCAATTGTAACATTTTGATATAAAGGACTTCCTGCTGAAGAAAATGTATGTGCTTGACTGCGAACCTTATTAATTGTGATTGTCTTAATCCAAAGATTTGTTAGACGTTCAACAATGCTATCTTCTGTTTCTTTACCACTTTCTAAATCAGCCTTCATATATGGATACATATATTGATCAAAACGGCCATATGAAAGAGAGTGGCCATTAGATTCAATTTGTAAAATACATTGTATAAACCAAACTGATTGAATAGCTTCTGCAAAAGTAGTTGCCGGTTCATATGGGACTCTAGAGCAAATATCTGCAATCTCAAGTAATTCTTTCTTACGTTTAGGATTTGCATTTTCGGCTAAATTTTTAGCAAGAGCAACAAAGCGATTTGCATATACTTTAATAGCATCGATTACGATAAATATAGAGTCGTAAAAATGATATTTATCAATACTTGCTGGATCTGTTAAATCTAGCGTTGCTTTCGCTTTACGAGCCCGCTCTTCAAAACCTCTTAAGCCAAATTGCAAAAGTTTCTGATAGTTAACTGCTAAGTGAGCATCTCCAGAATTCATCTTACCTTCCATACCGAAGAATCCTGTTTCCATATAAACAGACACTTCTTCAGGTAATAAGGCACCAGCTCTAGCACGTAAATTATTATTTTCCCAAAACGGAGCGATACTTCTAAGTTGTTCTTTTGTTTCTTCTGTAATATAGAAAACATCTCCATCACGCTTTTCAAAAAGATCCAACTCATTGAGAACAAATTCTAGCGTATATTCTGGAAAAATAGGAGCATCTTTATTGGAAGAAGCTTGATTTCCCGCAATCATAGATTCTTCTTCGATATAGATAGTCATATTTTCCAAAATTTCTTTCAGCATATAGGCGCGTTTTAAGACATTAGGTTGCTCCTTATATCGATCATAAGCGCGTGTTGCTAGAACTGCTCTCTCAGCATCAATATAAGGTTTTTTATTTAAAACATCTTCTCGATATTTGTTCATCCTTTCAGTAAGGCTGCCAAAATATTCTGTCTTGATTGTTGTTCTTGCTACTTCTGTATTTACCATCGTAAGCACCTTTCTTTCGAAAATATTTTTGTTTCTTTCGAAAATATAATACCTGATTTTTTAGAGAATTTCAAGCTTTTAACTAGAAAAACTTTAACTCCCTAATTTTTAGCACAAATGTGTGTTTAATGATAATACACAAATGTTTTTTTACATTTATCAAACTTCATTCTGATACGCTAAACGATCCTGTACTTTAAAGAATGGGAAATAAACTAATGTAGACATCCCTAATATCACCAGCTGAGTAATAACTCCTTGCCATCCACCAACCATAAATCCTGATATAATAGCTGGGGTGCTCCAAGGTAAGGTAACTCCTGAAAATGGCTGCATGAAACCTGTTGCAATAGCTCCATATACTATAACAGCTGCAAGTACAGGAACAAGAATGAAAGGTACAAACATAACTGGATTCATGACAATCGGAAATCCAAATACAACTGGCTCATTTACGTTAAATATTGCTGGAAAAGCTGCTACTTTCCCTAACGCTTGGTACTGTTTAGATTTTGCTGCAAAAAGCATGGCAACTACAAGACCAAACGTAATTCCTGAACCAGATAGAATTAAAAATGAATCTAAAAATTGTTGAGTAACAATATGTGCACCATTTTCTAATGATAGATTACCGGAGGCTAACATAGCTTTATTAGCATCAAGATTAGATAAAAGCAGAGCTGTCACTACTCCATTTACTACCGATTGTCCATGGACACCAAACCACCATAAAAATGATATAAAGAATGCAATCCCAATTGCACCATACAAAGATCCAGTTAGACCTTGCAATGGAACTTGAATAACAGAATAAATCATTTCAATAAATGTTCCGCCATTAGTCAATGACTTCGCTAAAATATATACAATCATAGAAGATAAGAAAATTACAAATGCTGGAATCATTGCTTCAAACTGTTTGGCAATAGCTTGTGGAACTTGTTCTGGCATCTTAATAACAATTTTTCTCTTTATAAAGAAGGTATAAATACTTCCTACTACCAAACCTATAATGATAGCACCGATAATTCCTTGGCCTCCAAACCAAACTTTACTAATAGCGTCCCCAATCGCCTCACCTTGTTTAGGGATATAAGATGATCTTAGTAAAATAAAGAATGCAGATACAGAAAGAACCCCAGCTGGCAATGCCTCTACTCCGCTATTCTTAGCATAAGAATAGGCAATTGAAAAACAAGAAATTAGACCCATAATCGCAAAAGTTCCTGAATAGACTTGCATAAAAGGCTCTGTCCAGTCTGCCCCAAATACACTAGCAATACTTTGATTCAATCCTTCAAAGGGTAATTGCCCCATAATTAAGAACAAACTCCCAACTACTGTTAATGGTAAAATAGCCAACATACCATCTTTTAGAGCTATAATACCACGCATATTCACAAATTTCATCATTGGTGCAATGATTTTCTGAACATCCATCTTTGCCATAATAAAACTCCTTTTCTTACCCACTAATCAAAGATAGGGCCAAATCTAATACTTTTTTCCCATCTAACATACCATAGTCCATCATCGGAATAACAGCTATCGGAACATCACACTTATCACAAATTTCTTTTGATTTATCTAATGTATAAGCAACTTGAGGCCCCAATAGTGCAACATCTAGATTTGGGGCATAATCCGCTAATTTAGACTGAGAAAACGCCTCTATTTCTGCCTCAACTCCACTAGATTGCGCTGCAATTTTCATATTATTTACAAGCATACCAGTAGAAAATCCTGCTGCACAAAACAAACCAATCTTCACCATTATAATTTCCTCCTCTATGTTAATAACAATGATAATACTCTAGTATTATTTTTTATGAAGTTCTTTTCTCAAACTAATAATTTCTTTGATTAAATTAATCTCCGTCATACTAGTCATGAGATGATCTTGTGAATGAACAAAGAGAGCTGTAATTTCTGTCTTTGTACCAGACGCTTCCTGTGCCAAGAATTTTGTTTGTAGATTATGGGCTTCTAATAAGGCTGCATCAGCTAACTGGATTTCTTCTTCACATCGTTCACATGTACCGTTTTTTATATAATCTAACGCTTTATAAATATGTTGTTTCGCATCACCAGCATATAAAATTAAACCCATGATAATTTGATCTGGAACAATAATTTCCATAAATTCCTCCTCATTTCACTATGTAAAAAGCTTTTTCATTTGAAATTTTAAAATTTTCTTTTGTAACTATAGAATACAACTACATAATAAACTTGTCAATCTAAAAACAACATATAAACCATTTTTGTTTATATAAGCACAAATGTGCAATTGATTAAAAAGAAAAAACGATAAACTGATATCAGTCTATCATTTTCACTCGCATAAAATATTTCGAAAAGAAAAATCACCATCTTCTTCTAAAACTTTTAAAATTGTATTTTTATCTGTAATCAGATGATTTACTAGATTAGCACGCAAGACAGAAAGAATCGCAGATACTTTCGTATCACCGTAAGCAACAGCTAAACTTTGAGGAATATTTTTTAAATCTTCCAAAGAGATTGCTATCGTTCTTTCCTGTAAGTTCTCATAAACTTCTTTACCTTTTGAATCAAAGAATCGACAACAAATTTCCCCTACAGTTTTAACTTTTGTCAATTCTTTAAAGTCATCCTCTGTAAGCATGTCTAACCATTGATGTTTTCCTTTATTACTAAAATCACCAATCCCAACCACAACTATATCTAAATCTTTCCAACTATTTTTCAAATCTTCAAAATATCTTGATTGCAAAATACCATCTGCTAACAATTTATTTTCTTGCACAATTGTTGCATTCATAAATGTACACTCTCCATGAAATTTTCTAGACATTTCATAAATCAGTGTATTCACATGGTATTTAGCGTGTATGTGACTAGGACCACCTGCTAGAGGATAGAAGTGAACATTTCGAACACTTTTGCTGTGGATTAAATCTACTAAATTACTTAAACTTTTCCCCCAAGAAAAGCCAATTTTCATATTATCATCAATTAAATTCCTAAGGACACCTGCTGCAACTTGAGAAATTCTTTCAGATAAAATTGTTGGATTGTCATCAAATTCATTTGGAATAATTTCTAAACTTTCCAGACCATATTTTTCTTTTACATAATTTTCCAACTTAAACATATTGGTATCAAAATTCTCTATTTCAATTTTAACAATTCCTGCATTCCTTGCTTCTGTTAACATTCTACTAATAGAGGTTCTATAAATTCCTAATTTTGCTGCTATTTGTGACTGATTTAAGTTTTCAATATAATACAGATAAGCAATTTTAGAGAGCAGTTTATTCCTATCTTGATTCATACACTTAACCTCTTACGAAACTACCTTAACCATTATCCCAGCATTTTCTAATGTAGCTATATTTTGTTTAGAAAGTTTTTCGTCTGTTATTACTTCATAGACTTGACTTAAAGCAAATCTTCTTACTGTACCCCTTTTATCAAATTTACTTGAGTCAGTTAGCACAATGACTTTATCCGACGCTGCTGAAATATATTGAACTACCTCACTGCGCATTAAATCTTTTCCTGTAAAGCCCATCTCTTTATCGTAGCCATCTGTCCCAACAAAAGCTTGACGCACATGAAAAGTCTGTATCATTTCTTTTAATAAAGGTCCTACGGTAACCTGTGAATCTTTCTGAAACTCTCCACCAAGAACAATAACACGACATGAATCATAAGCTCTTACAAAATTTGCTATAAAAAATGAATTTGTTACAATAGTGACATTTCTTTTTTGCTTGCAAATTTCCTCAGCAAGTAAAGCACAGGTTGAACCAGATTCTATCATTATTGTTTCATTATCTGATACCAATTTTACTGCTTCTTGAACAATTTTTCTCTTAATTTCATAATTAATTGACAAGCGTACATTTAAGTCATCTCCACTATTTAACACAGCATATCCATGCTCTCTGTGTAATAAGCCTTTTGACTCTAATTTATCTAAATCTTTTCTAATCGTTACTTTCGATACATTTAATTTTTCCGATAATGTATTAACATCAATCTTTTCATATTCTGATACTAATTTAATAATTTGTTCCAATCTTTTCATTTTACACCTCCGTTTTATTCTACCAAAATAAAAAGCAAAAAACAACAAATTAAACTTTCGTTCGTAATTGTTTTTCTTTCGTTTTTGTGATAGGATAGAATTATAAAGAGGAGGAACTCTTATGGAAATATCTAAAGGAATTATTTTTAATATTCAACACTTTTCAATTCATGACGGTCCGGGTATTCGTACAACTGTTTTTTTAAAAGGATGTCCTCTGCGCTGTCCTTGGTGTTCTAATCCTGAATCTCAAAGAATGAAACCTGAAAAAATGAAAGATGCTCAACGAGAGAAATTCACCTTAGTCGGTGAAGAAAAGACTGTTGAAGAAATTATTACAGAGGTATTAAAAGACAAAGAATTTTACGAAGAATCCGGTGGAGGTTTAACTTTATCAGGGGGTGAAATATTTGCTCAGTTTGAATTTGCTAAAGCCATCTTAAAGTCAGCTAAAGAACATCACATACACACTGCCATTGAAACTACTGCCTTTGTTGATCATGAAAAATTTGTTGATTTAATCCAATATGTGGATTTTATCTACACAGACCTAAAACATTATAATTCTATAAAACATAAAAAAGTGACTGGGGTTTTTAATCAAATGATTATTAAAAACATTCATTATGCTTTTTCTCAACATAAAACTATCGTTTTAAGAATCCCGGTTATTCCTGATTTTAACAATAGTTTAGAGGATGCAGAAGAATTCGCTACTCTATTTAACTCATTAAATATCGACCAAGTTCAACTACTCCCTTTTCATCAATTTGGTGAAAACAAATATCGTTTATTAAATCGGAAATATGAAATGGATGGAGTCAACGCACTTCATCCCGAAGATCTTATTGATTATCAAAAGGTATTTCTGAACCATCATATTAATTGTTATTTCTAATCTAAGCATCTAAACATTCCTATTCTTCCTATAAAATCTATAATTTTTATGGAACAGTTTCAAAGCATTTCCGTTTTACATTAGAATAAACTAGAAAGCCGGACAAAAACTCAATTTCAGGAGAAAATGAAGTAAATTTTCCCACAACAAAATGCATAATATCACGTATTGAAGAATCTTGATATTATGCGTTTTTTCTATTTTTATGTGACTATTAGTCCGTCTCGCTCCGCTAGGTGCGAGACAAAAAACTACCCGCTATGCGGGTACACGTCGAAGGTTATACCCAAAAAACTCCAGACGCGATACAATAAAGGTGTTCAAGCCAATTGTAAAGCGAAAGGAGAAAAATATGGCACAAAAGGCACATAGTTTATCGCACACAAAGTGGCACTGTAAGTATCACATTATGTTCCCCCTAAGTATAGACGAAAAGTAATCTATAATCAATATCGAAGTAGTTTAGGCGAAATATTCCACCGAGGATGAGTGTCTCAAGTTTCGTGGGTTATTTAAAAGGTAAAAGTACACTCATGCTGTTTGACAAACACGCCAATCTCAAGTACAAGTTTGGGAATCGGTATTTTTGGGCGGAAGGTTATTATGTGAGTACGGTTGGACTCAATGAAGCCACAATTAAGAAATATATCCAAGATTAAAGAAATTATCCAGTGGATGATTTCTTCACGAGTATAAAAATTTGAGAACGAGTAAAGCATGATATAGCACTAGATAAATTAAGTGTAAAAGAATATGAGGATCCCTTTAGGGATAGTGGTAAGTAATACTAAAGCCTCTTTGAGAGGCAAGTGACGAGTCAAGAGCAATAAGGCTTGAACAAAGTGAAAGCCAGCGTCTTTAGGCGCTGGCTGGTAATTTGGGCTTATAGCCCTGGGACAAACCACCCGTTTGACGGGTGGTCATGATTTTAAAGACTTTTTTCCCAACCTCTAGTTTGTTCTTTAACTTTCATTAAGTATAAAATCAACTTTTCTTATCAATTACTTGTCTTCTCCATCTTCTCCCGTCCTAGTTCTCGGTAACTACGGTCACCAACAACCTCAACGCTAAACTGACCATCCTCATATTTAAGAATCGTCACGCTACCATTATCGAGACCATGCGGATGCATACCATTAATCAGATAAACAATGGTTCCGATGGTCATTCCGTGGCTGACGACAAGAGCATTTCCCCCACCTTGTTCTTCCATTTCTTTGGCAATCGCTTCAAAGCCTTCCTTAATGCGGCCACTGAGTTTTTCCCAGCCTTCAGCCCAACCAGCTGTATCGACCTCTACCAAACCCTCAGCCAGCTCAGCATAAGACAATTGGTGAACATGGTCCACATTAAAGATACGAGGAATAATGCCCATGAAAAGATCACCATCATAAGCTCCGTCAAAGCTACCAAAACACCATTCTCTGATACGCTTGTCCATGCGATAAGGGATTTTTCCCTGCAAGCCAAGTTCATCAAGGATAATTCCCATAGTCTGAATGGTACGGCCAGAATCACTAGAATAAGCGCGCTCAAACTGTAGACCAGATTCTCGCAAACCAATTCCTAATTCTTGAATCCCTCGTTCACCTTCAGCTGTTAAGGGAGTATCGCTCCAACCTTGCGCGCGACCAATCGTGTTAAACATAGTCTTGCCATGACGTACCAAATACAATCGTACTTTTACCATTTTCCGTCCTCCGTTTGCTTCTATTATATCATGGATGATAAAACAAAAGCCACCCATACAGGCGACTTTTGCAGGAGATTATTATGAAAAAGTTTAGGAGTTCTATTAAATAAAGATATTAGATGAAAATCAAATTCAAACTAAATACTTGTTATCTGTTTCAAATAATATTAGGAGGTCTTTATTTAATGATTATAGTATACACAGCTAACCTTAAATAGAACTTAAAATTTCTCCTATTTTCTTAATTTTTAAAACTATGAATTGGTGCTGGGATTTGTCCTCCACGAGAGATAAAATCAACAGACGAAGCCCCATTGACCTTCATAACTGGTGCAGTTCCTAACAGGCCACCAAACTCAATCATATCGCCTTCTTTTCCTTTTGGAATGATACGAACAGCCGTTGTTTTCATGTTAATGACACCAATTGCAGCTTCATCTGCAATCATAGCCGCAATGGTTTCAGCAGGTGTATCCTCCGGAATGGCAATCATATCCAAACCAACGGAACAGATAGCCGTCATAGCTTCTAGTTTTTCCAGATTAAGAGAGCCATTTTGCACTGCAGCAATCATTCCTTCATCCTCTGAAACAGGGATAAAGGCACCAGACAAACCACCGACTTGGTTACAGGCCATCACTCCGCCTTTCTTAACTTGGTCGTTCAAGAGAGCCAAGGCAGCCGTCGTTCCATGCGTTCCAACTGTTTCTAGTCCCATCTCCTCAAGAACGCGTGCCACAGAGTCCCCAACCGCAGGGGTTGGTGCCAAACTCAAGTCCACAATACCAAACTCCACACCTAGTCTATCACTGGCCATTTGACCAACCAATTGACCGATACGAGTGATTTTAAAGGCAGTTTTCTTAACTGTTTCGGCTACTACATCAAAGCTCTGTCCACGAACTTTTTCCAAGGCACGTTTTACCACACCAGGACCAGAAACTCCAACATTAATGATAACATCTGCCTCCCCAACACCATGGAAGGCACCCGCCATAAATGGATTGTCCTCAACAGCATTAGCGAATACAACCAACTTGGCCGCTCCCATATCTGATAGATTAGCCGTTTCCTTGATAACACGTCCCATATCTGCCACAGCCGTCATATTGATACCCGACTTGGTTGAGCCAATATTAACTGACGAGCAAACCTTATCCGTTTCAGCCAAAGCACGAGGAATAGAATTGATGAGAATCTCATCTCCCTTTTGATAACCTTTTTGTACCAAGGCAGAGAAACCACCAATAAAGTCCACACCAATCTCTTTCGCAGCCTTATCAAGCGCTTTTGCCAGAACCACATAGTCTGTCGCATCTGTCGCTGCTCCAATCAGAGAAATAGGAGTCACCGATACACGCTTATTAACGATAGGGATTCCCAACTCAGCCGCAATTTCATCACCAACAGCCACTAAATTAGCTGCCTTGCTCGTAATCTTTTGATAAATTTTTTCCGCAGCACGATTGATATCTGGATCGATACAGTCCAATAGGGAAATCCCCATGGTAATAGTTCTGATATCGAAGTTTTGCTCCTCAATCATGGCGATAGTTTCCGTAACTTGTCTAATATCCATGTGCACCTCCTAGATATTATACATAGCTTCGAAAATCGCTGAACTCTGAATATTGATTTTTACATTCAAAGTTTGTCCAAAGGCTTCAAATTCATTACGAAGATAGGTAAAATCTTGCTTTTCATCACTAGAGACGACAGCCATCATCGTGAAATATTCATCCAAGACGGTTTGAGAGATATCATCAATATTCAAACCCAATTCTGCAATTTTACCAGAAACACCTGCAACAATTCCAGATTTATCTTTACCAACAACAGTTATAATCGCTTTCATAAGTAAACTCCAATTCTTCTTTTAATAGGAAACCTGAACATTAAACAGGATTCTTTTCAAATAGTATAGCATAATTCTAATGAAAATACTCAAAAACGCCTGCTTACGAAGTTGTTCTTAAGAAAAAACAATTTCGTAAACAAGCGTCTACTATCCCAACTTATGATGAGTGTTCCCGCTAGGACCGAAATCCTAGCGGTAGACCAGAGCTAGACTAAGAGCACAAGACTCCATCATCATAACACTCAACAAAATTGATGATTTTATACTAATTCGATGATCGCCATTGGCGCTGCATCACCACGACGTGGTTCAGTTTTAAGGATACGAGTGTATCCACCGTTACGTTCAGCATAACGAGGTGCAATTTCTGAGAACAATTTTTGAAGTGCTGTAGTAGAAGTGTACTTATCAGTTGCTTCATCATAGTTTTCAGATGCGATTTCATTACGTACGAAAGCAGCTGCTTGACGACGTGCATGCAAATCACCACGTTTACCTAGAGTAATCATTTTTTCAACAGTTTTACGGATTTCTTTAGCACGAGCTTCAGTTGTCACGATTGATTCGTTGATCAAAAGGTCAGTTGTCAAATCGCGAAGCATTGCTTTACGTTGTGAGCTAGTGCGTCCTAGTTTACGGTAAGCCATGTATTCCTCCTTTATTTATCTTTTAATCCAAGACCCAAATCAATGAGTTTGAGTTTCACTTCTTCCAAACTCTTGCGTCCAAGATTTCGTACTTTCATCATCTCTGCTTCAGATTTTTCTGTCAAATCATGCACAGTATTGATACCGGCACGTTTCAAACAGTTGTATGAACGCACAGACAAGTCCAGTTCCTCAATCGTACGATCCAAAATACGGTCGTCAGATTCAGTATCAGCTTCTTTCATCACTTCAGTTGACTTAGCAATCTCAGTAAGATTTGTAAACAAATCAAGATGTTCTGTCAAAATACGTGCTGAAAGCCCTAAAGCATCTTCTGGAATAATTGTTCCATTAGTCAAGATTTCAAGGGTTAATTTATCAAATCCATCATTGCTACCTACACGAGCAGGTTCCACTTGATAGTTGACTTTTGTAACTGGTGTATAAATAGAATCTACAGCAAGTGTTCCAACTGGTGCATTATCCTTTTTATTTTCATCAGCAGGTACATATCCACGACCACTGTTAACAGTCATAGTCGCTTTTAGAGAAGAACCTTCACCGATTGTAAAGAGATAATGATCTGGATTTACAATTTCAATATCGCTATCTGTCAAAATGTCACCAGCTGTTACTTCAGCAGGACCTTCAACATCTAGTTCGATGATTTTTTCGTCTTCAACGTACGATTTCACTGCAATTCCTTTAATGTTCAGAATGATTTGCATCACGTCTTCACGAACACCTGGAACTGTGTCAAACTCATGTAACACACCATCAATATTGATAGATGTCACAGCTGCTCCTGGTAGAGAAGCTAGAAGTACACGACGAAGAGAGTTACCAAGAGTTGTACCGTAGCCACGTTCAAGTGGTTCGATTACAAACTTGCCATAATCTTTATTTTCATCAATTTTTGTTATATTTGGTTTTTCAAACTCGATCATTTAGTTACTCCCTCTTAAACGAAAAGCAGTGTAATGCGATGATTATACACGGCGACGTTTTGGAGGACGAGCACCATTGTGTGGCACTGGAGTCACATCACGAATTGCTGTTACTTCAAGACCAGCGGCAGCAAGCGCACGAATAGCTGACTCACGACCAGAACCTGGACCTTTTACAGTAACTTCAACTGATTTAAGACCGTGTTCTTGTGCAGATTTAGCAGCAGCTTCAGAAGCCATTTGAGCAGCGAATGGTGTAGATTTACGAGAACCTTTGAAACCAAGAGCACCAGCTGATGACCAAGCAATTGCATTACCATGCACATCAGTAATCATAACAATAGTGTTATTAAATGTAGCGTGAATATGAGCAATACCAGATTCGATATTCTTTTTCACACGACGTTTACGTGTTGGTTTAGCCAAGACTTTTACCTCCTATATTATTTTTTCTTACCAGCAATCGCAACAGCTTTACCTTTACGAGTGCGAGCGTTGTTTTTAGTGTTTTGTCCACGGACAGGAAGTCCACGACGGTGACGGATACCACGGTATGAACCGATTTCCATCAAACGTTTGATGTTCAAGTTTACTTCACGACGAAGGTCACCTTCAACTTTGATTGCATCCACTTCACGACGGATAGCATCTTCTTGATCTGATGTAAGATCACGTACACGAACATCTTCTGAGATTCCAGCAGCAGCCAAAATTTTCTTAGATGTTGCAAGTCCGATACCATAAACATAAGTCAATGAGATTACTACGCGTTTGTCATTTGGAATGTCAACTCCAGCAATACGAGCCATGTTTTCTCCTTTCTATCTTATCCTTGACGTTGTTTGTGTTTTGGATTTGCTGGGCAAATTACCATAACACGACCATTACGACGAATAACTTTACAGTATTCGCAAATTGGTTTGACCGATGGTCTTACTTTCATTTCTTATCCCTCCAAGTTTTTCGATTATTTAAAGCGGTAAGTGATACGTCCACGTGTCAAGTCATATGGACTCATTTCGACAGTAACACGATCTCCCGCTAAAATACGAATATAGTTTTTACGAATTTTACCAGAAACTGTTGCTAAAATCTGATGTCCATTTTCAAGTTCAACCGTAAACATTGCATTCGGCATTGTATCAACTACTTTGCCTTCAACTTCAATCACATCGTCTTTTGCCACGCAAAAGCACCTCCATAAATTTCGATTCGATGCCTCTAGACACAGAGACAACAATTATAAGTCAGACTATCTCAGTATAACATTTGTAGCGGATTTTTGCAAGTGTGAAAAACGCTTTATTTCAAATTTGTCAATACTTTTTCGATATCTGAGAAGACATCATTGATATCTTGATTACCTTCGATGTCATGAACCAAACCTTTGGCACGGTAGTGAGCAATGATTGGTTCTCCTTGAGCAATATTCACATCCAAACGACGTTTTACTGTCTCAGGCTTATCATCTTCACGTTGGTAGTAATCTTCTTCTTTATAGTCAACTGGTGGGTTAAAGACCTTATGGAAAGTTTCTCCAGTTACGCGGTGGATGATACGACCACTCAAACGTTCCAAGAGGCTGTCTGGATTCACTTCGATGTTGATAACACCTTCTAGTTCGATGCCAAGTTCAGCCAATGTTTTGTCCAAGGCATGAGCTTGTTCGATTGTACGTGGGTAACCATCCAACAAGAATCCTGTTTCTTTAATATCATCTTGTGAAAGACGTTCTTTTACGATTCCATTTGTAACTTCGTCAGGAACCAATTCACCCTTGTCAATGTATGACTTAGCAAGAACACCCATTTCAGTTTGATTTGCCATTGCAGCGCGGAACATATCACCAGTTGAGATATGTGCAACATGGAATTGTTCTACGATTTTTGCCGCTTGAGTTCCCTTACCTGCACCAGGTAAGCCCATAATCAAAAGATTCATGATTTGATCTCCTTATTTTATTTTTAAATAGAAGTAAAAAGTATTTTTACCCCTATTTAAAAACAAAATAGAAGAGGGGAGACCAAACTCTCACAAATGTTAGAGTTAAACCTCCACTCCCTCAGCATTTACTGATTCCGTAAATGCTTTTATTCTGTTCTGTCCATGAAACCAACATACTTACGTTTCAATAGGTAACCTTCCAATTGTTTGATCCCTTCAATACCTGTAGAGATAATGATCAAAAGACTTGTTCCTCCAAAAGCAACTGCTTCTGAAAGTCCGAAAACATCTTTTGCTACAATCGGTAAAATGGAAATCACACCAAGGAAGAGGGAACCAACTGTTGCAAGACGACGAAGAAGTTTAGACATATATTCTTCTGTACCTTTACCAGGACGAACTCCATGGATATAGGCACCGCTCTTTTGTAGGTTTTCTGCCGCTTTTTCAGGATTAATCTGCACAAACGTATAGAAGAATGTAAAGAGAATAATCAACAAAGCATACATGGCGATACCAGTTGGTGAAGTTGTTGCCAACATTTCTTGTGCTGTTCTTACCCAAGCCCAATCATGACCTGTAGCGCTTAAAAACTGTAGAATAGCTGCTGGCGCCGCAGTAATCGAACTTGCAAAGATAACAGGGATAACTCCAGCAGGGTTTACTTTCAAAGGAAGGTAAGAGCTAGATGGAGCGCCTTGTGCAACCTTAGTATATTGGATTGGAATTTTGTATTCTGCTTGTTGAACATAAGTTGTAAAGTAAATAATCAACAATACAGTAATAATCAAAATGATTACGAAAATGATAGATGAGCTGATACGGCTACTTGGGACGTTCACAAAGTAGTCCACATAGATGCCCTGAATCATCTCTGGAATTGAGGCAACAATCCCGGCAAAGATAATCATAGAAACACCATTTCCGTATCCCTTATCTGTAATTTGCTCTCCCAACCAAGTCACAATCATGCTACCAGCTGTTAAGATGATACCAATCATGATAAATACTTGTGGAGTAAGAGCTGTTTTCAACAATTGAGCTCCAGCCAAAGTATTAAAACCAGCTGTAATCCCGATAGATTGCACAAAAGCAAGAACTAGAGCAATATAACGAGTAGCTTGATTCAATTTTCTTCGACCTACTTCCCCTTGTTTACCCCACTCTACAAATTTGGGTAAAATATCCATTTGCAAGAGTTGGACAACGATAGAGGCCGTAATGTAGGGACTAACACCAAGAGCAAAAACTGAGAAGTTTTTCATGGCATTTCCTGACACCAAGCTCAACATGTTTAAGAAGGATAATCCACTTAAAGCATTCAAGCTATTGGCATTCACACCAGGAACTGTAATGCTAGTTCCGATACGAAAGACCAAAACGATAAAAATTGTAAATAAAATTTTTGATCGAACCTGCTTGACTTTAAGAGCTTCTCTTAATAATTTAAAAAACATAGGTCACCTCTCTTAGATGACTTCTACTGAACCACCTTTAGCAGTGATAGCTTCTTCAGCTGATTTAGAGAATTTAGCTGCTTTCACAGTCAATTTCTTAGTCAACTCACCGTTACCAAGAACTTTAATACCTGATTTTTCAGCTTTAACAATTCCTGCTTCGATAAGAACAACTGGAGTAACTTCAGCACCATCTTCAAAGACGTTCAATTGGTCAAGGTTCACAATTGCGTATTCTTTAGCGTTGATGTTAGTGAATCCACGTTTTGGAAGACGACGGAACAATGGAGTTTGTCCACCTTCAAAACCAAGGCGAACTCCGCCACCGCTACGAGCTTTTTGACCTTTTTGACCACGACCAGATGTTTTACCGTTACCTGATGAAGTACCACGACCAACGCGGTTACGTACTTTACGAGAACCTTCTGCAGGTTTCAATTCATGAAGTTTCATTTTTATTTTCTCCTCTTTTGTAAAATGCTAGCGCCGATAAGGGAGAAAAGGTTGTCTCCCCAATCAACTCGCCTATACGACGTCATCATAGATGACTATATCTAGTTTTAGGGGATGGTATAGTGCACATCCCCTAAAAATTCATTAGTTTACTTCTTCAACTGTTACCAAGTGAGATACTGCAGTGATCATACCACGGATAGCAGCGTTATCTTCTTTAATAACAGAGCTGTTCAATTTGCCAAGTCCAAGTGCTACAACAGTTTTACGTTGTGATGGAATGCGTCCGATTGGAGACTTAGTCAAAGTAATTTTAATTTGAGCCATTTTATCCCCTTTCTTATGCCAAATCAGAAACTGAAATACCACGAAGGGCAGCAACTTCTTCAGCGCGTTTCAATTGTTTCAAACCTTCAACAGTTGCACGAACAATGTTGATTGGAGTGTTAGAACCAAGTGATTTAGATGTAATATCTGCCACACCTGCCAATTCCACAACGGCACGAACTGCACCACCAGCGGCAACTCCAGAACCTTCTACAGCAGGTTTCAACAATACTTTAGCTCCACCAAATTCTGAAAGAACTTCGTGTGGGATTGTTGTTCCAACCATAGGAACTTCGATCAAGTTTTTCTTAGCATCATCTACTGCTTTACGGATTGCTTCTGGAACTTCTTGAGCTTTACCAGTACCAAATCCTACGCGACCGTTGTGGTCACCAACAACAACAAGAGCTGCGAAACGAAGACGACGTCCACCTTTAACAACTTTTGTAACACGGTTGACAGCAACTACGCGTTCTTCTAATTCAACTGCATTGTCTTTAAATGCCATTTTCTAGTGTCCTCCTATTAGAATTTCAATCCGTTTTCACGAGCTGCATCAGCCAAAGCTTTCACACGTCCGTGATATAGATATCCACCGCGGTCGAACACCACTTCTGAAATACCTTTAGCGTTTGCACGTTCTGCAACGAGTTTACCGACAGCAACGGCTTGTTCAGTTTTAGTTCCTTTTGAAACTTCTTTGTCAAGAGTTGAAGCACTTGCGAGCGTTACACCCGCTACGTCATCAATCACTTGAGCGTAGATGCCTGTATTAGAACGGAATACGTTCAAACGTGGGCGATCAGCAGTTCCAGAGAGTTTTCCGCGAACGCGACGGTGGCGTTTTTGGCGGAGTTTGTTTTTATCTGGTTTTGAAATCACAGTTTTCACCTCTTTAGTTTTAAATCGTGTGCTATGCACAAAGTTGGAAAATAGGTTGGTGGTTGAGAATCAACCACTCAACATTATTTACCTGTTTTACCTTCTTTACGGCGAACGAATTCACCAACGTAACGGATACCTTTACCTTTATATGGTTCTGGTGAACGAAGGCTACGTACGTAAGCAGCTGTTTGACCAACTACTTCTTTTGAAATTCCGCTAACAACGATTGTTGTTGGATTTGGAAGTTCAAAAGTAATTCCTTCTGGAGCTTCAACTTCGTCTGGATGAGATTTACCAACAGCCAAAACAAGTTTAGTTCCTTGAAGTTGTGCACGGTAACCAACCCCGCGCATTTCAAGTTCTTTCTTGAATCCTTCTGATACACCAACAACCATGTTGTTCAAAAGGGCACGAGTAGTTCCATGGATAGTTTTCATTTCTTTTGAATCGTTTGGACGGTGAAGAGTTACTTCAGTACCTTCCACACGGATTTCAATATCTTTTGAGAACTCACGAGTAAGTTCTCCTTTAGGTCCTTTTACAGTTACAACGTTGTCATTGTTAGTGAGTTCAACACCAGCAGGCAACACGATAACTTTATTACCAATACGTGACATGTTTATTTTCTCCTGTTAAATTGTCAGGCCATAACGGCCAGTTTTCACGGGGTTAAATCGATTTCTCGATTTAAAGGAACATTTAGATTTCAATTTCAAAGTGAATCTAGGCATCGTCTAGCAGGCATAACTTTGGGTTAGGCAAGAGACGACAACGACGAGTCACAAAGAAATTGAGAGCTAAATATTACCAAACGTAAGCGATAACTTCTCCACCAACATTCTTTTGGCGAGCTTCTTTATCAGTAAGCAAACCTTCAGAAGTTGAAAGGATAGCAATTCCAAGTCCGTTAAGAACTTTTGGAAGGTCTTCACGTTTTTTGTAGACACGAAGTCCTGGTTTAGAAACACGTTTCAAGTTAGTGATAACTTTTTCACCGTTTGGTCCGTATTTAAGGAATACACGGATGATGCCTTGTTTGTCATCTTCGATGATTTCAACGTTTTTTACAAAACCTTCGCGTTTAAGGATTTCAGCAATCCCTTTTTTGATGTTTGATGCAGGTACTTCAAGTACTTCGTGTTTCGCTTGGTTAGCGTTACGAATACGAGTTAGGAAGTCTGCGATTGGGTCAGTCATAACCATTTTGTTTTTCTCCTCTTACTAGTAGTTTGCAAGTTGCACTTGCTAGTTAATACATGATACAAAGAGCGTAACATCAAGAGCAAAAATAGGCAATTTGATGTAGGAGCGAAGCTCCAAAGAAAATTGGTCTTTTTTCACTTAGAGTTTTGACGCCCTTGATATCTTAAATTACCAAGATGCTTTTGTTACACCAGGGATTTGTCCTTTGTAAGCTAATTCACGGAAGCAAACACGGCAAAGTTTAAATTTGCGGTAAACTGAATGTGGACGACCACATTTTTCACAACGAGTATAAGCTTGAGTAGAGAACTTCGCTGGACGTTTGTTCTTAGCAATCATTGATTTTTTAGCCATTAGATTTACCTCCTATATTATTTTGCAAAAGGCATTCCAAGGCCTGTAAGCAATGCACGTGACTCTTCGTCAGTGTTAGCAGTTGTTACGATAACGATGTCAAGACCACGAGTTTTGTCAACGTCATCGAAGTTGATTTCTGGGAAGATCAATTGTTCTTTCACACCAAGTGTGTAGTTTCCACGTCCATCAAATGATTTTGTTGGAACACCATGGAAGTCACGTACACGTGGAAGTGAAACTGAAACCAATTTATCCAAGAATTCGTACATACGTTCACCACGAAGGGTAACTTTTGCACCGATCGCAACACCTTCACGAAGACGGAAGCCGGCGATTGATTTTTTAGCTTTAGTGATAAGTGGTTTTTGACCTGAGATAAGTGCCAATTCTTCAGCAGCTTTTTCAAGGCTTTTAGCGTTTGATACAGCTTCACCAACACCCATGTTCAAAACGATCTTATCTACTTTAGGCACAGCCATCACTGATGAGTAGTTGAATTGTTCTGTCAAAGCAGGAACTACTTCATTAAGATATTTTTCTTTTAAACGATTTGCCATTATACTTCTCCTTTCCTTCGTGATTAATCAAGCACTTCGCCTGATTTTTTGTTGTAGCGAACTTTTTTACCGTCTACAAATTTGTAACCAACACGACCAGCTACACCATTTTTGTCCAAAACTTGAACGTTTGATACGTGGATAGCTGCTTCTTTCTCGATGATACCACCTTGAGGAAGCTCGTTAGTTGGACGTTGGTGTTTCTTAACGATGTTAACACCTTCAACGATAACTTTGTTTACTTTTGGAAGGGCAGTAAGGACAACAGCTTCTGTTCCCTTATCTTTACCAGCGATTACGCGAACTTTGTCGCCTTTTTTTACAAACATTAGGTTTCTCCTTGATTTTTCTTACGCCCATAAGGGCACCCTGGAGGCAAATCCAGGGGACTAGTTTGTTTCTAAAATTTAAAGTACTTCTGGAGCAAGTGACACGATCTTCATGAAGCCACCTTCACGCAATTCACGTGCAACTGGGCCAAAGATACGTGTTCCGCGAGGAGTTTTGTCTTCACGGATGATAACTGCTGCGTTTTCGTCAAATTTGATGTATGAACCATCAGCACGACGAGCACCTGATTTAGTACGAACGATAACTGCTTTAACAACGTCACCTTTTTTAACCGCACCACCAGGAGTAGCTTGTTTTACAGATGCCACGATAACATCACCGATGTTTGCAAATTTACGTCCTGAACCACCAAGAACTTTGATAGTCAAGATTTCGCGAGCACCGCTGTTGTCTGCGACTTTCAAACGAGTTTCTGTTTGAATCATTTCAGTTTTCTCCTTTCAGGTTTGATTAGATGATGACCGCTTCTTCAACAACTTCTACAAGACGGAAACGTTTTGTAGCTGAAAGCGGACGAGTTTCCATGATACGTACAATATCGCCTTCTTTGGCAACATTGTTTTCATCATGAGCTTTGTATTTTTTAGAGTAGTTAATACGTTTACCATAGACTGGGTGGTTACGTTTTGTTTCAACTACAACTGTGATTGTCTTGTCCATTTTGTCAGATACAACACGTCCAACAAGAACTTTACGATTATTGCGTTCCATTGAAATTTCTCCTTCCCTAGTCTATTATTTCGCTTCAGATTGAACTGTTTTGATACGAGCGATTTGTTTTTTAACTTCTTTCAAGCGAGCTGTTTGTTCCAATTGACCAGTAGCAGCTTGGAAACGAAGTTCAAACAATTCTTTTTTCAATTCGTTTTCGCGCTTCGCGAGTTCTTCTTGAGAAAGACCACGAAGTTCTTTAACAAATTCTTTTACTTCATTAAGTTTCATGCCTTCTCCTTATTCTGCTTCACGTTTTACGAATTTACATTTAACTGGCAATTTGTGGCTAGCAAGACGAAGCGCTTCGCGTGCAATCTCTTCAGATACACCAGCGATCTCGAACATAACTTTACCACGTTTAACTGGTGCTACCCAACCTTCAGGTGCCCCTTTACCAGATCCCATACGCACACCGATAGCTTTAGCAGTGTATGATTTGTGTGGGAAGATTTTAATCCAAACTTTACCACCACGTTTCATGTAACGAGTCATGGCGATACGAGCAGCTTCGATTTGGCGGTTAGTGATCCAGTGGCTAGTTGTAGCTTGAAGACCGTATTCACCGAATGCTACTTCTTTTCCACCTTTTGCTTCACCGCGCATTTTTCCACGGAATTCACGACGGTGTTTAACACGTTTAGGTACTAACATTGGTTATTTACCTCCTTTAGTGTTTTTGCGAGCTGGAAGAACTTCACCACGGTAGATCCATACTTTAACACCAAGTTTACCGTATGTAGTATCTGCTTCTTCCCAAGCGTAATCGATATCTGCACGAAGTGTGTGAAGTGGAACAGTTCCTTCAGAGTATCCTTCAGCACGGGCGATATCTGCACCGTTCAAACGACCTGATACTTGAGTTTTGATTCCTTTAGCTCCAGCACGCATTGCACGTTGGATTGCTTGTTTTTGTGCACGACGGAAAGCAACACGTTGCTCCAATTGACGAGCAATTCCTTCACCTACAAGGTGAGCATCCAAATCAGGTTGTTTGATTTCGATGATGTTGATGTGTACTTGTTTTCCAGTCAATTTGTTAAGTTTTGCACGGAGTGCATCAACGTTAGCACCACCTTTACCGATAACCATACCTGGTTTAGCAGTGTGAAGTGAAACGTTAACTTTGTTTACTGCGCGTTCGATTTCGATAGTTGAAACTGCTGCGTCAGCAAGTTCTTTTTGAACGAATTTACGGATTGCAAGATCTTCATGAAGGTAATCCGCGTATTCTTTTTCAGCATACCATTTGGCATCCCAATCACGGATGATGCCGACACGCATACCAATTGGATGTACTTTTTGACCCACGATTTTACCTCCTTATTTTTCTGCAACAGCCACAGTGATGTGAGCTGTACGTTTGTTGATTGGTGAAGCTGAACCTTTCGCACGTGGACGGAAACGTTTCATAGTTGGTCCTTCGTTTGCAAATGCTTCAGATACTACCAAGTTAGCTTTATCCAAACCAAAGTTGTTTTCAGCGTTAGCTACAGCTGAGTTCAAAACTTTCAAGATGATTTCAGCAGCTTTGTTTGGAGTGAATGTCAAGATTGCGATTGCATCGGCTACGCTTTTACCACGGATGTTATCAAGAACAAGACGTGATTTACGAGGTGAAACACGTACTGTACGAGCCATTGCTTTAGCTGAAGTAATTTCTGCCATTTATGTTCTCCTTATTTTCTACGTGTTTTCTTGTCGTCTGCAGCGTGACCTTTGTAAGTACGAGTTGGTGCAAATTCACCAAGTTTGTGACCTACCATGTCTTCTTGGATGTAAACAGGTACGTGTTTACGTCCGTCATAAACTGCAATAGTGTAACCAATGAAACTTGGGAAGATCGTTGAACGACGTGACCAAGTTTTAATAACTTTTTTCTTTTCGTCGTTAGCTTGAGCTTCAACTTTTTTCATCAAATGCTCATCGACGAAAGGTCCTTTTTTAAGACTGCGTCCCATTTTTATATTTTCTCCTTTAAATGTTGTACCACAGCGGCTTGCGCTCCTATGGAGCGCTACCGAGCTGGCGGATTTACTAGTTGCTTAAGCGACTAGTTTAATATTATTTCTCGTTGCGACGACGAACGATAAGTTTGTCAGATTTCGCTTTTTTGTTACGAGTTTTAAGACCAAGAGCAGGTTTGCCCCATGGAGTAGATGGTGCTTTACGACCAACTGGTGCTTTACCTTCACCACCACCGTGTGGGTGATCGTTAGGGTTCATTACAGAACCACGAACTGTTGGGCGGATACCTTTCCAACGGCTACGTCCTGCTTTACCAAGGTTTACAAGTCCGTGTTGTTCGTTTCCGACAACACCAACTGTAGCACGGCAAGTTCCAAGAATCATACGAACTTCACCTGATTGAAGACGAACAAGAACGTATTTACCTTCAGAACCCAATACTTGAGCAGATGCTCCAGCAGCACGTACCAATTCACCACCACGACCTGGTTTCAACTCGATGTTGTGGATCAAAGTACCAACTGGGATGTTAGCAAGTGGAAGAGCGTTTCCGACTTTGATATCTGCTTCTGGACCTGAAACGATACGTTGACCAACTTCAAGACCTTTTGGAGCGATGATGTACGCTTTCGCACCGTCAGTGTAGTGTACAAGAGCGATGTTTGCAGAACGGTTTGGATCGTACTCGATTGTTTTAACAACTGCTTCAACGTTGTCTTTGTTACGTTTGAAGTCAACCAAGCGGTAGAAACGTTTGTGTCCACCACCTTGGTGACGAACTGTGATACGACCGTTGTTGTTACGACCAGCCTTGCTCTTCAATGCAACAAGCAATGATTTTTCAGGAGTGCTTGTTGTGATTTCAGCGAAATCCAAAGAAGTCATATTACGGCGACCGTTTGTTGTTGGTTTATAAACACGAATTCCCACGATATTTCCTCCTTAGATTATTCAGCTTCAGCAGCAAACAACTCGATTGCTTTAGAATCAGCTGTAAGTGTGATGATAGCTTTTTTAGTTTTGTTAGTAAAACCAGTGTAACGTCCAACACGTTTAGCTTTTGGTTTTACGTTGATTGTGTTAACATTAGCAACTTTAACACCTTCGAAAGCAGCTTCAACAGCTTGCTTGATCAAAAGTTTGTGTGCACGAGTGTCAACTTCAAATACATATTTTCCTGCTTCAAGTTGAGCCATTGAGCTTTCAGTGATGACAGGTTTTTTGATAACATCATACAAATTCATTATGCAAGAACCTCCTCGATTTTAGAGATAGCTGCTTGAGTAACAAGAAGTTTGTCACTATTTGCGATGTCAAGAACACTTGCAGTTGTAGCAGTCGCAACTTTCACGTTTGGAAGGTTACGAGCTGAAAGAGCTGCGAATTCGTTTCCTTCTTCAAGAATAACAAGGACTTTAGAATCGATGCTCAAAGCTGCAAGAACTTTTGCAAATTCAGCAGTTTTTGGAGCTGTAAATTCAAGAGAATCAACGGCTACAAATTTATTTTCAGCAACTTTTTCTGAGTAAACAGATTTAAGTGCAAGGCGACGAACTTTTTGAGGAAGTTTGTACGCATAGCTACGTGGAGTTGGTCCGAAGACGATTCCACCACCACGCCATTGTGGAGAGCGGATAGAACCTTGACGAGCACGTCCAGTTCCTTTTTGACGCCATGGTTTGCGTCCGCCACCTGAAACAGCTGAGCGGTTTTTAACTGCGTGAGTTCCTTGACGAAGGCTAGCACGTTGGCTGATGATCACATCAAACACAACAGATTCATTTGGTTCGATACCAAAGATTGCATCATTAAGAACAACTTCGCCCGCTTGTTTACCAGTTTGGTCGAATAATGTTACATTTGCCATTTTGACTGTATTCCCCTTTCCTTATTATTTACCAGCTTTAACTGCTGACTTGATAGTGATAAGAGATTTCTTAGCACCTGGTACGTTACCTTTGATAAGGATAACGTTCTTTTCTGGAACAACTTGTACAACTTCAAGGTTTTGAATTGTTACGCGGTCGCCACCCATACGTCCTGCAAGGTTTTTACCTTTGAATACGCGGTTAGGTGCAACAGGTCCCATAGAACCTGGACGACGGTGGTAACGAGAACCGTGAGCCATTGGTCCACGTGATTGTCCGTGGCGTTTGATAACACCTTGGAAACCTTTACCTTTAGAAGTACCAGTTACGTCAACAACGTCTCCAGCTGCGAATGTTTCAACTGTGATTTCAGCACCAACTTCCAAGCCTTCAACGTTTTTGAATTCACGAATGAAGCGCTTAGGAGCCGTGTTAGCTTTCGCTACATGTCCTTTAGCAGGTTTGTTGCTCAATACTTCGCGTTTGTCATCGAAACCAACTTGGATAGCGTTGTATCCGTCTGTCTCAACAGTTTTAACTTGAAGAACAACGTTTGGAGTTGCTTCAATAACTGTTACAGGGATCAATTCGCCAGCTTCAGTGAAGATTTGAGTCATTCCCACTTTTTTCCCTAAGATTCCTTTTGTCATGAGAAAATAGTTCCTTTTCTATATTTTTTATTCAAAAAGTTTTTAACGAGCGTTTTTTATGCTCAAGGTATCAAGCTTTAGATTAAAGTTTGATTTCTACGTTTACACCACTTGGAAGATCCAATTTCATCAAAGCATCAACTGTTTTTTGAGTTGGGTTAACGATATCGATCAAACGTTTGTGTGTACGCATTTCAAATTGTTCGCGAGAGTCTTTATATTTGTGAGTCGCACGAATGATTGTGTAGAGGCTACGTTCAGTTGGAAGTGGGATTGGACCCGCAACTTGTGCACCTGTACGAGTAGCTGATTCTACGATTTTTGCAGCCGCTGTGTCAAGCGTACGGTGTTCGTAAGCTTTCAAACGGATACGGATTTTTTTGTTTGCCATCTTTTTCTCCTTTTCGTCTATTTAAGATAATAGGCTAGCTCCACAAGAAAACCGACGCGGTGTTGCGTGGCAATGCAACCGAGCGTGTCGCAACCTCTTGCATCAAAGCTAAGGCTGTAATTTACAGCACCATAATAGAATAACACAAAGCCCCTGCGATTGCAAGGGATTTGTTGCTGTTTTTTCTTTTTTTTACGATGAAACTGTTTTCTTTTTTGATAGGTCATTTATTTAACTATTTTTATAGAAGAAAGTTAGTCTCTCTTCACCTGTTCATAGCTTTCTTTTCCGTCATTAAGCTTATCCCAAATCACTACTTGCCCACTTTTGAGGGATTTTTGCACATCGATAATTCGTTGATTGGACGAACCTCGAAACTGGAGCATGAGATTCCTCTTAGTTCGATCGTATCGTCCATCGACAAGAATGTCAAGCAGTGATAAGAGTTCCAGTTTATCTTGTGTCTCCAACATCATTTCTTCCCAAGTATATCCCGTCCAGGACCAGATATCCTTATCTGGCAATTCCTTCCGGATACGTTTAACCAGAGGCAAGAGAATTCCCGTATTGAGAAAGGGCTCTCCTCCTAACAAAGTCAAGCCTTGAACATAGGGCTGAGCAAGATCTGCCATGATCTGCTCTTCTAATTCTGCTGTATAGGGAATGCCAGCATTAAAAGACCAAGTCGCAACATTATAACATCCCTCGCAGTGAAACATGCAGCCTGATACATAGAGAGAGTTGCGCACTCCTTCTCCATCTACAAAGTTAAAGGCCTTGTAGTCAATGATACGGCCTTGACTGAGCTCTTCACTTTTCCATTCTTGTGGTTTTGGATTATTCATTCGCTACCTCTATCCAATAACGCTCGACTCCATTACGAACATCCTCAAGGAGCCCACCATTTGCTAAAATGACTGCTCTGCTAGCAGGATTATTCACGCTACAGGTCACAAGAGTTCTCTTGATGTTCTTTTCCTTAGCAACTTGCAAGCCCTGACGGAGAGTCTCTTTAGCATAACCTTTACCTCTTTCTGATGGACGAATGGAGTAGCCAATGTGGCCAGCATAATTCAATAACCCCTCATTCAGTCTCAATCGCAGATTCAAAAATCCTAGAGCACGACCTACATCATCAAATGATACAAATTGAATAGAAGGAACACGATTTTCAGGCAAGTTTATTCCCATCTCTTTTTGCATATTTGTTTCCAACCACTCTTCATACACAAAGTTCTCTGTATCCCAAAATCCTCCATCATGGGCTGATTGGCTCTTTTCAAGCTCTGCCATCATCTCTAAAACTGTTTCTTTATCTGCTAATCTTGGTCTGCGTAGTTCCATCCTTACCTCCCACTATGAGAAAAGCGAGAGCTGACTCTCACTTTTATTTTTTCTTATTCTTGTTTAAAAATTGTTCTCTGAGGCTAAGCAAACGTTCTTTCTTACCAGCTCCACCTTTAGAGTGTTTCTCGTGATAACGAGTCACTTGTGCGCGACCCTTATCGTCTAATTGATATTTTCCCATTTCATTTCTTTCTAATTGGTTACTTGGTGACCAGCTATTTTAATCGTTGAGCCATTCATGTGTTTGACACGCGCTGCGATTTCCTTGTGACGGCCGTTGACCATAGGTCTTGCTTGAGGATTGCCTAAATAGCCACAAGTCCGTTTAACAACGTCTACTGTTTTAGGGTCGTTATTTCCACAGTTTGGACAAGCAAATCCTCTCTCAGTTGGTTCAAAATCACCTTCAAAGTCACACTTGTAGCAACGGTCAATTGGTGTATTGGTCCCTAGATAGCCGACACGGTCATAGGCATAGTCCCAAACAGCTTCCAAGGCCTTTGGATTTTGCTGAAGGACTGGATACTCACAATAATGGATGAAACCACCTGACGCACCTGCTTCTGGATAGACTTTCTCAAAGTCTAATTTTTCAAACGGTGTTGGATTTTTACGAACATCGTAGTGGAAAGAGTTGGTGTAGTATTCCTTATCTGTAATATCAGGAATAGAACCAAACTTCTCTGTATCTAGTCGGCAGAAACGATCTGTCAAACTTTCAGATGGTGTTGAGTAGATAGAGAAATGATAGCCATATTGGTCAGACCACTCTTCTACACGGCGTTTCATATCTCGAATAATGTCTAGCGTGAATTCCTTAGCATCTGGATTACTTTCCCAGCTATTACCAAAGAAAACTGTCGCTACTTCATACAAACCGATATAGCCTAGCGAAACTGTTGCACGACGATTCTTAAAGAGCTGGTCAACACTTTCTTCTTTACCTAGACGATGGCCAAAAGCACCGTACTGATAGAGGATAGGAGCATTTGCTGGCGTCGCTTCTTTGGTACGTTCAACACGGTAAACCAGAGCATCTTCTGCGATATTCATCCGCTCGTTGAAGATTTCCCAGAACTTGTTCATGTCACCTTCAGACTCAAGAGCGATACGAGGTAGGTTAACCGTCACAACACCCAGATTCATGCGACCTGAATTGACCTCGACACCATTTTCATCCTTCCATCCTTGGAGGAACGAACGACAACCCATAGGCACCTTAAAAGAACCTGTCAAGTCAACAATCTTATCGTAAGACAAGACATCTGGGTACATCCGCTTGGTTGCACACTCAAGAGCCAACTGCTTAATGTCGTAGTTGGGAGTCCCTTCTTCCAAGTTAAGACCTCTTTTAAGCGTAAAAATGAGCTTAGGGAAGATGGCTGTACGATGCTCCAAACCAAGACCCTTTATCCGAATGGTCAAAATAGCTTTTTGAATTTCACGTTCAAAACGACTAGTTCCTAGACCAAAACCTAGAGAAGTAAAAGGCGTTTGTCCATTGGAAGTGAAGAGAGTGTTGATTTCATACTCGAGAGATTGCATGGCATCATAGATGTCCTTTTGCGTTTTCTTCCAAGCGTAATCTTCCCGTTTTTCAGGCAATACCCATTCTTCCGCATCTTTGAGGTGTTTTTGGTAATTTTTCTCTGCATATGGAGCCAAGACCTCATCGATACGGTCTGCTGAACAGCCTCCATACTGACTTGATGCAACGTTAGCGATGATTTGTGAAATCTGCGCTGTCGCAGTTTGAATAGACTTAGGACTCTCTACCTCAGCATTCCCAATCTTAAAACCATTTTCCAACATGCCCTTGAAATCAATCAGACAGCAGTTGGTCATCGGGGTGTAAGGGCTATAGTCCAAATCGTGATAGTGGATATCCCCCTTTTGGTGGGCATTGGCTACGTGCTTAGGGAGCATTTGCAGTCCGATTGATTTCCCAACAATCCCCGCCGTCAAATCACGCTGAGTGTTAAAGACATCGCTGTCTTTATTAGCATTTTCATTGACAACTGCCTGATCTTTATTGAGAAGCTTATGGATACTAAAGTTAATATCTGTCGCTTTTGAGCGCTCAAAATCCCTCTGTGTCCGATAAGTGATATACTCCTCAGCTAGCGCATATTCTTTGGCTTCAAGGAGTTCATGTTCTACGATATTTTGAATTTCGTAAATCTTAACCCCCTGTGGAAAGCGACTATGAATTTCTGTGACAATTCGCTCGGTCAAAGAATTTAGGCGTTTTTCGACCAAGGGTGTCACATCCATAACCTTGTCTGCCGCCTTGTGGATAGCCTTGTCAATCTTGTCCACATCAAATGCAACACGTCTCCCATCTCGTTTTTCAACGAAGAGGGTTGCTAAAGTTGTAATTTTTTCTTCTAGTGCAATCATATACATGCTCTTTTCTAAAATGTTCTTTCTAAAAAGTATTATACCACTCTAAAAATAAAAATCAATATCTTGTGTTAAAAATCCTAAAATTTTTAAAAATACACAAGATATTGATTTGGTTATTTAATTTTATAGACTTTAAACTCTGAGTAATCAGTCTTTACTTGTTGGTAATTTTCTTTTAAGAGTGTCTCCGCCTCAGACCAGAGAGCCACCTTGTCGTTTACCACAATCATCTTAGGTTGGTTTTCTTTCAAGTCATGAATCAAGGTAATTTTGTTTTCTTCTGTATTCGTATAAAGAAGAGGTGATGGGAACATGGATCCAGCCAAACGCTGGCTTTCTTTATACATTTGAACATGTGAATCCCAAATATAAATTTGGTCTTCCTCACTCGTCTCTTGTTTGACTCTGTCTACTACTTGATGTTGTTCTTTATAAGAAGCTGGATGCAAGACAAAACGAGCCACAAAAGGAATAGCAATCAGATAAACCACCACTAGGATCGGTAGGTAGAGATTTCCCTTCATGAATTTTTTCCATAGAGTAGGAACATCTTCTCTTCTCCGACGACGAGCTCCCCTAGCTGAATGTTTCCCACGAATACTGGTCATCAAAAGAAGGAGTAAAAATGGAAGGATTAGAATCAAACACGAACCGTGAAGAGGTTCTTGAGAAAAAAGCAACAAGGCTAATACAAATATGAAAGCAAAACTAGCTGGTACTGAAATAACATATAATCTTGATGCCTTTGATTGGAACAAACCTAGAAAAACAAGGAAGAGAGCTCCTAAACCAAAGGTCAACAAACCATAGAATACAACATTATCCATTAGTTGGGGATTGATAAAGACCTGAAGGGAATCAATCGGATATAAAAGACTTCCTAGAGCTTCTCCAAAGCCACCTGAAGCAAGAACATAATATCCTACTGGGTAAAAAATGAGAGAAAAGCCAAGTGCTGCTGCAAAAAACTGATAAACTCCATGAGCAAGGCGACCATGCCCAACATTAAAGACAAACAAACCAATTGTTACTACTGCAATAAAGAGAAGACTTGTAAGAGGCTCTATGAAAAATGATAGGGCCAAGAAAATCCCCAGACGTAGAAATCCCTTGTCATGGTTAGGAGTTGATAGATAAGCTGCTATGAACGAAAATCCTGCAAACAGAAATGGCAAAGCTAAAATCGTAGCATATCCTCCGCCAAAACCGAGACCGGATACCAAAATATAAAATATGGTTAGGAGTTGCTTGGCTTGTTCCCTTTGTCCCGTCAGATAGTCAGTTGAAGAAAAGAGGAAGTAACCTCCTCCTAAGAGGGCTAGCCATTCTACCAAGGCAAAAAGGATGCCTCCTTGGGTGATGTAAAGTAGCAAGTAATAAATAAGACCGTGACTTGCATAATAGCTACTGTAAAGCTGTCCTCCCTGATGTAAAGCCCACCCTATATACAAATCCTGAGCCTGAGAAGGACTTACCATATCTAAAAGTAAAGGTATCACCACAGAAAAAACCGTTGCAATCGTACTTCCAATGATGAGTCTGAAAAACGGAAAAGCTACCTGTTCTTCTTTTTCTACATGAGATTCAAGGTTCCTATCCAATCTATTTTCAATTTCATTACTCTGTATCGTTTCGGATACTTCTTCGATTCTGCCATATACAGCCATGTCGTTTCTCCTATTCAATTTATCTGTCTTAGTATATCAAAAAGTCCTAGGATTGTCAGCTTGCGATGGCTGTTTGAGTGATTTTTTGCATAGTTTCACAAAGGTTTCAATTTCCCGAAATCGGTGTAAATGTGTCTGTTTAAATGTCGTGATATAGTTTAATTCGTTCTGAGTTAGCATCTTTCCTCCTACATCTTCTTATTCGTAAAAGGCAAGAAAAATAGGACTGGTTTGTGTCATCAGTCCTAGATTTCTTATAAAATAGGGGCGAATAACTGGGCAATTTCCTTAATCAATTTCTGATACCAGCTATTTTTTATCGTATGAGGGAAAATTTCTTGCGATACTGAAAAAATCTCCTGAAAATCTTTTTGAATTTCTGTGATTGATTCCGTTTTATATAGCAAAACTGCATTTTCATAGTGGTGAAGCAAACTTCTATAATCTAGGTTAATGGTCCCAACTGCAGCAAAGTCCTTATCCACTAAGATTTGTTTACTGTGGATAAAGCCTGGACTATACTCAAAAATCCTTACTCCTGCCGATAACAAATCTGGATAGGCTCCCCTTGTGATGAGTTGGATTAATTTTTTGTCTGGAATGAAAGGTGTCACGATGCGGACATCAACACCCCTCATGGCCGCATTTTTAATACTCTCTGTTAAGTCATAGTCAATAATTAAATAGGGTGTTGTGATATAGACTGAATCAGTGGCTTGATTAATCAAACTTTGATAGACTTTTTTCCCTACCTGAGTACGGAAGATGGGCTTGGGTCCACTACCGTAAGGAATGCAGAGTCCTTGGCCAGAACAAGGCTGATTTTCCAAGTGATACTGGTCAAAATCGCTGATTTCCCCACGATTGATGTACCAAGTCATCAAAAAGAGACGGGTTAGAGCCTTAACACCAGGGCCATCTAAGCGAATCCCACTGTCCTTCCAGTAGCCAAAGCGTTCTACATGATTGATGTACTCATCGGCTAAGTTAATGCCTCCTGTATAGGCTACCTGACCATCTATGACAAGGATTTTACGATGGTCCCGATTGTTGTAAGCCACCGTCAAACGAGGAATCACCTTGTTAAATTTATGGGCTTCAATTCCTCGACTACGAAGCTGAATAGTATAGTCTCCAGGTAAAGTCGCCATACATCCGATATCATCATAGAGCATCTTGACCTCTACACCTTGAGCTGCCTTTTGCTCTAGTATGTCTAGTATGCTATTCCACATTAGACCTTCTTCGACAATATAGTACTCTAGAAAGATAAACTTTTCAGCTTTCTTGAGGTCTTCCAACATATATTGCCACATACTTTCACCCGAAGAAAAGAATTGTGAATCTGTTCGATCATAGACGTCGGCATTACTATCCATACTTAACAAAGATTTGATAACTCCGTAAGCCGCCTTATCCTCTTCCTTCAATTTCTGGCGGAGGGCTTTACTGTTATCCTCCCGAAAATGCATAGAACCAAGTTTGTCCAACTGCTTGATTTCTTTTTTGGACAATCGCCTTTCACCAAACATCAGATAGAGCAAAGGACCAATAACAGGAACAAAAGTTACCACTAACCACATTACCTTGCTTTCAGGCGCTATGGAACGATTGACAATCGCTACGATAGTCGCCATACTCATAAAGATTAATAGAATAACCCAAAGAATAGGGGCCATACGCCCTAAATAAAGAAAGAGACCAAAAACAAGACACAGTTCAAGCAGCATAATCGAAAGACTAAAGCCATACTTGGACATAAGCAACTGTATTTTTCTAGTTTTCATACATTTCCTTTCTTTTTTAGCCTTCTCCCTGACCACCTAGTTAATAGTTATTTCCATTAGTATACATTAGTTCATAGCTAGATGGCAACACTTTACTCTTGCGGAAGTTTCAACCATTATGCTTTCAGATGCGTATTACAGTTTGAGAGCCAACATATTGACCGTCATACCGGCTGCAGTTCCCATAAGGTAGACGACATCCCCCTTCTGGATAAGTCCATTTTCCAAAGAATAAGCTAAGCCAAACGGTACAGAGACTGACACCATATTTCCATAGTCAGTGACGAGATTGAGGTACTGATCCTCGGCCACACCTAGTTTTTCCATGACCAAAGGAAGAGCACGGCTTGCTTGGTGAGGAATGATATAGTCCACTTCTGCCAAGGCTAGCTGTGTTTTTTCTTGAAACTCTTCAAACATGACTGGGATTTTACGAGCAGATAAGAGGAGAATTTTCTTACCTTTCATATCAAACATATAGTTGGTCTTAGTCGCTTCAGAGTACTCTTTTGGTTGAAAAGAAGTCAGACCTCCACGAATCTCCGTATCGTGTGCTCCTTCTGACCAAGTACGTTGGAGACTAGCAATAACCCCTTTTTCCTGATAGCTTTTTTGGAAAATAAAGGCTGCTGCCCCATCACTAAAGAGTTCAAAACTTTCTTTTTGCTTGGGATTGAGCCCTAAACTTCCAACCTCACTAGACACAATCAAGACACGATTATATTCACCCGCCTCAATCAAGTGGGACATGGTCGATAGAGCAGAAATAAAACTGGTACAGGTCGTATTGATGTCCATTGCTGGAATCGAGAATCCTTTTGCCACGCGCTCATGAATCAAGGCAGCCGTACAAGGAATAGGCTGAACACCAACTGCACTAGCTGATACAAGGCAATCGATATCTTTAATATCCAAATTTGCATGTTCAAGTGCACGGTGGATAGCTCCTTCTGCCAAGTCAAGTTGCGTTTCTTCATTTTCCACTACACGATAACGGGTCTGGTCTTTAAATTGCACCATATTTTTGGGAAGGCAAATGCCATAACCTGCGATTTCTACATGTCTTGTTACTTCTGTCATTGTCTTTTGTCCTTTCATAAACGTTGGATTCGTTTGAGTTTACGACTTGTATCCCAGTGATAATCTGAAAATTGGATTTCAGGAACTATAAACTGCTTTTGCTGAGCCAAGAGTTGAAACTGTTGTAGAATAGCTGTCTCCACATCCTCATCTCGCCGGCTTAGACCAACTTCCACTAACTTCTCGGAATGCTGCTTGACTTGGTAATCTCCCACATTCTCCACAAAGAGGATGCAGCGCCTGATAAAGTCTGGATAGATCGTTACATGTCCCCCATCCAGTCCTTCAAAATAGAAAATGTCGTCAGAGCGTCCTTCGACCTTGTCAATCCGTGTATAATAGGAGCCACACGAACAAGGCTCTGGATTTTCAACTAAGATATCGTTTAGCTGATAGCGATAAACAGGCTGACTACTTCGCTTAAAGTCCGTAATCACTGGATAAAAACGGCGGTCATCTAGATACTGCATCTCCACAAAGATAATGTCTTCGTTGAGATGCAGATTGCCAACCGAGCAAGTGCAAGCCAGGAAGCCTTCGGTCGCCTGATAGACCTGGTCAATAATAGATAGAGAAAAAGCTTTTGCAATGCGTACCCTATCACTATCTTCCAAGATTTCTGCCACAGAAACTATTTTTTGTGGATGAATAGCTAACTCCCCAGCCTCGAGACGCTTACTCAACTCAATCAACATAGAGGCTGGTGCAACAATAATCGTCGGCTGGTAGCTATTCAGTCGCTCGATATGGTCATCTGTATGTTTAAAAATATCAAAATACTCTAGACGAATGAACACCGTATTGATGGTCTGATAGAGTTCATTATCGGCTCTCAGGAAAAAGGCGATGCGGTGTCCAAAAAGTTGACCTTTGGGCAACATCTTTGCCAAGATAGCCGCAGCCCACATACTTCGCTCTTTCTCTGTTGTGATAAAAAGCCCCCGATGTCCAGATGTCCCTGAAGACAGACCGACGGCCACTTCCCCTTTAAGTTCAGTGAAATCTCGGGTCTTCTCACTTTCAATAGCCAAGCTCAAGGCTTCATCTCGATCCACTCCTTGGGTGTTGAGCTCGTTGAAATGTTCCATCATAAAAGCCTTGTTCATATGGTCAAAGTTGCTAGGGACTCCATTTTTAAAGTAGGGCGAATCTCGCTTTAAAAAGTCCATATAGTTGGCTAATTGCTTTTTCTGATAGTTTTCTACAGCTTCTCGAGATTTGAAATTATGAAGCCAACGAGTTTGGATAAAGGTTTTAAGAAAGGTTATTTTTTTCATGTAAGATTGACTCTATCCTTTCTATAGGGTCATGACTAACAACTACCTCGATACCGTCCTTTAAGACTTCCTCCAGAAACTCTGTCCCCCTGATATAATCGGCCTTATTATCCTGAACCAAGGAAGGAATCAGGTGCATCTGCTTGGTATAAGGTAAGAGGTCAATTCCCCAACAGAGGTCTGCTGCAATGAGGAGATTGAAGTCTGGAAGGTACAGACAGGCTTGACCCCTAGCATGCCCGTCAAGAGAAGCAACTAAGATACTGCCATCTCCGAAAAGATCACAAATCGGACGATAGGGAAATGTTGAATCCTGCTGGTCAGCTCTGATAATGGTTAGATTTTTCTCAAAAGAAGCTGGCAAAAACTCCTTGAAAATCAAGTCTTTCAACTTAGGTTTTTGATAAACTTCATACACTTCTTTTGTCAAGAGAAAGGTTGCATTAGGAAAAAAGCTAGTCCCTCCCAAATGATCTGGGTGTAAGTGAGACAGGATGACATGGTTAATTTCTTCTGGTTTGATTCCTTTGGCTCTCAGCAAATATGTAATCTGGTCCTTCTTCGTCATTTGAACTGGCGTTCCCAAACGATAGAGACCATAGCGAAGCTTCGTCTTAATATCATAGTGATAGCCCGTATCATATAGCAAATAGCCTTTGTCTCTATGTTTAATCAGAAAGACACCAGCTGGGAATCTCATCTTTTTATTCTTGACTCCCTTAAATAGCAAGCCTGTATAACTTGTACAGTATCCTGCTGGGAAATAATCAATTCTTTCGATGATCTTTGACATATTGTTCAATCCCTTCCGAAATACTGATTTGAGGACGATAACCCAAGTCTCGCTCCGCCTTGCTGATGTCCAGCGTCTGACTATAACGGAGCAGATAATAGGTATAGCGTGTCAGAGCCGGTTCACCTTTGAGTTTCAAGACCTTATACAGAAACTCTAAACTACTTGCAATAACTGAAATAAGAGGAACTGGCACTTTTCTGTACGTTATTGGATAGCCCAAGCCTCTCAAGGTTTCTTCTATCAAATCCTTAAAGGCTCTTGGTTCCCCATTGGTAATATTATAAACTTCGCCATTAGCTTGAGAGGCCTCTAGTGCCAAGCGAATTGCCAGAGCAACATTTTCCACACAGGTCATATCCATGAGCTGACGGCCATCCCCTATCAAGGGAATACCAATCTTCTGACTGAGTTTAAGAACCCGAGGTAAAATACTGGTATCCCCAATCCCAAAAAGCCCACGAGGTCGTAAGATAATACTCGGAACATCGGGATAATCCTTAAACAGCTTCTCCGAAGCTAGTTTACTACGAATATAGTTGTTCAGATTATTTTCCTGAGGCGCATCGCTTTCTTTGATAGCTATCTGGTCTCGAGGCGCAGCATATATACTAGGCGAGGACACATAAACCAAACGCTGAATACTAGCCTCTCGGCAAGCATCCAGAACATACTTAGTCCCTAAGACATTTGTCTGGTAGAAATCCTCCCAAGGACCCCAAACGGTAGAAAGAGCTCCTGCATGTACAACCATATCCATACCCTGACAAGCCTGAGTCAGGTCTTCTTGCTTGGTCAAATCTCCCTGAATAAATGCCACAGAGGAGTTCTCTAAGGACTGACCAACCTTGCGATTACGTCCAAAAGCTCGTACCTGGTAGCCATGCTGACTGAGCTCTTCAACAACATACTTACCTAAAAAGCCCGTAGCACCTGTTACCAATACTTTCTTCATGTTTTATTTCTCCTTGTCCCCCAAGAGTCGATATATTTCATTCTTGAGGATTTCTGTTGGCTGATAGTCTTGAGCTACACGACTGAGTTTGTTCAAGTCTGACCAGTCATCTCTAGCCAATAGTTCATCAAAAGCGCGTCCAATCACTTCCGTATCCTCTCGTTTAGCAGTCAAGGCAATCCCTGCCTCTAATCCACGAACCGCATAGTCATACTGATCATAGTCATGAGGGAGAATTAAGGCAGGCTTGCCATAGATAATACATTGGTAAAAAATACCCGCACCACCATGATGAATCACATAGTCCATCTGAGGGATATATTCCTTATAGGGAAGATAGGATACCACAGAAACATTGTCCATGAGCTCCTCACATTGGAAGCCTTGTCCACCGAACCCCAGAGTTACAAAGAAGTGACAGTCCGGATGGGCTTTGGCTAATTGTTGTGTCTGGTAGAGGAGGTTGTCTTTGGCCCATGTTAGCTGAGTCCCACAGGATACGAGGACTTTTTTATAACCTGCATAGGGAGACAAATCGAGGGGATAATTCTCTGCCCTCTCAATCGAAGACCCAAAAGGCCCCACCCAAAGGTAGTGCTCTGGAAAACCACTTTTCAGCTCCAACTCTTTCATTCCAATTCCCAAGATGGAATAGGGCGAATAAATAGTTTCTTGATTTTTTTGATTGTAGAGTTTAAAATCATAACGCTTCAAGCGTTCTCTCAATAAAAAGGTTACGATTCGTTTCCCTAAACGAGTCACTTTTCTTCCTAACCATTGCTGAGTAGATTGGAAAGGATTCTTTGAACTGCCCATTCCTCCAAAGAAACAAGGCGGTCCATCTGTCGTTTCAATAGCAAACTGTGTCGCCATGGTTGTTATCCAAGGAATTCCCAACTGTTCCGCTACAAGTCCTCCAGAGAGGGTTATAAAATCCGCAATAACAATATCTGGTCGATTTTTCTGCCACTCTTGCACTAGTTGGTAAGACACCACATCGATCAAATCAAGACTAGCTGACAACTGCCGATAAGCAGAAATAAGATTTAGCTGCCCTTCATTGTTAGCTACACGCTCAAACTCATCTACAGAATTTTCTAAAATGGGAAACACCTGGTATCCCATCTCCTCTGCGACAGCTTTTCGTTGCGGTCCTGTGAATAATCGAATATCATACAAAGGATCCTTCAACAAAGGTGCGAGTAAATTCAGGGTTGGGAAGAGATGTCCACTTAAAGGGAGTACTACCACGTCGATTTTGATTCTCTTCATAAATCTAGCATAACAAATTTTTAAAAAAAGAACTACTCAAAAAGTGTACCACTCCTAAAAGTGGAACTTATATTTAAAGAAAAGGAATGGATCTCGTATATGACCCATTCCTTTATGTGTATGATTTATCTAACTTTTATCGAGTAATACATCAAATATCTTTCATCTTATCGAAATTTTGATAAATAAGCTTTACTTAGATAAAACAATGCGATCAGACGCTTCTCTATCCATATCGTCGATAATCATCTGATTTCCATTGATTGCATAAATCTTGACATCATCCCCAATAATCATGCGTTGATTAGCGGCATCAAAGCTAACCTGCTTGATTTCTTGTTCCCCATCAGTTTCCACCTGTGTCCATGTACCAGTTGTTCCAGTTACCACTAAAGTGATACGGTCTCCTTCGTCCTGACCGGTATAAGTTCCATCAATATTGGTTGGTTGAGCCTCAGGCGCATTTTGTGAAGAACTTGTTGCTGTCTGGTTTGAATTTTCTGCCGAAGATGAAGCAGCAGGTTGTGATTGCTGAGTTTGTTGTGTTTGTTGTGTTTGTTGTGTTTGCGAGTGAGTTGCTGGTTGTTGAACTTGTTGAACTCTTTGTGAACAAGCTACTAAGAGACTAAGACTTGCTAGAGAAGCAAGAGAAAGTGTGAATCTTTTTAATTTCATGATGAATTTCCTTTCTGCTACCAATTTACAGAATTTTTTCCTTCTAACTAGTAGTTTCCCTAGTATAACAAGTTCAAAAAAGGAGGTCAATTCATCTGCTCATGCCCCAGTAGATAGCCCCGTACTTCTGAGATAAAATAGAGAGACCCTGTAACGAACAACAAATCCTGGGCATCTGCTCTTGCTTCAAAATTGCTAATAAATTCTCGGTAAGAAGGAACTATATCGTAACCTGTTACATCTGTTTCATCCAAAGAACCTTGATAGTCAAAGCCGGTCACCTTGAGTTCCACCTGAGGCAATTTTTCAGTCAGGTAACCCAACATTCCTTGATAATCCTTCCGTTTTAAGGCTCCAAATAGGATTTGAGGACGATATCCTTCCTGCTCTTTTTCTTTAATAAATTCAACCAAGCGAGTCAAGGCAGGGAGGTTATGAGCACCGTCCAAGTAAATCTGAGGACGAATACGCTCCAAACGCCCAGCCCAATGGGTCTTCTCCAAAGCCTGTCTTACAACTTGTTCATCAACAGCTTCCTTTCCTTCTCTCATAAAGAGAAGAAACGTTTGTAGCGCCAAGGCCGCATTTTCCTGCTGATAAGCTCCTTCTAAACCTATTTTCAACTGTGAAAGGTTAGCCAAAGAGCTTGAAAAATCCCCATTCAGCATTGAAAAATTCTGACCTGCCTGATAAAGGTCAACAGCTAAAGATTCGGCTTTTTTCTGACATACAAGCCTAGCTTCTGAAGGCAACTTAGCAATCACTGCCTTTTTACCAGCCTTAAAAATACCAGCTTTCTGCTCTGCGATTGCTTCTAGACTATCGCCCAAGGTTTCCTGATGGTCAAGCCCGATGGAGGTGATGACAGCAATCTCTCCAGTTACCACATTGGTCGTGTCAAGTAAGCCGCCAATTCCCACTTCTAATAAAACCAAATCCACCTCTTGCTCTCTAAAATAGAGGAAAGCAATCAAGGTCAGCAATTCAAAAAAAGACAACTGGTCATGGGTTTGCAGAAGCGTCTTTTCCATCTCCCTGACCTGTTCTGCCAAACGAATAAAGTCTGCGTCAGCTATTGGTTGCCCATTAATGCAGATTCGGTCATTGATAGAGACGATATGAGGGGAGGTAAAGGTCGCAACTTTTTTGCCATGCCCCATAAATAGCTCCCTCATGAAAGCAATGGTAGAACCTTTCCCATTAGTCCCTGTTACATGGATAATAGGGTAAGACTTCTCAGGATTCCCTAACAAATCCACCGCTTGCTGCATTCGGCCCAAACCTGATCGAAAATTCAAACCAATCCGACTATGAAGCCATTCTTCTACTTCAAACATACACATCTCCTTGACAAAAGTCCAATCAATTACCTAGCAAAATTCCGTAGATAACAAAAAACGAGGTCAGGATTTTCGTCCCGACCTCTTACCTGGTTAGCTAATAACTAGCTACTATAAATATTAACGTGGGATAAAAACGTCCCCAGACTTACCAGTTCTCCCTTATTCAAAAGAACTGGAGTAAAAATATCCACTGGACTGCCTGCGTTTCTAATTTCTAGCGCAGGGCTAAACACGTCCACTGGATGTTCCAACTCTTCCAATTTCTAGGAGTTGGGGTGATACAGTCTCCCAGACGTTCCTGCGTTTCTAATTTCTGGCGCAGGGCTAAAAACATCCACTGGACTTACCAGTTCTCTCTTATTTAAAGGAACTGGGGTAAAAATATCCCCCGGACGTTCCAACTCTTCCAATTTCTAGGAGTTGGGGTAAAAATATCCCCCGGATATTTTTACTCCTCCATAAAACTATTGAAGACTTCTTCAATCATGTTCCATTCGTCTTCTGAGTCTTCTGGAATTGGTTGCAATTCGCCTTCTGTTCCATCCTCGTTTTCGATGAATGAGTAAGCTTGGATTTCAACTTGTCCGTCTTCGTCTTCTTCTGCGTTAACTGGCACTAGAAGAACATAGTTTTTACCAAATTCTTCTTTTCCATCAATCGTCAAAAGGATTTCAAACAAGGTTTCATTTCCTTGCTCATCTACTAGCGTGATTAATTCACGTTCTTCGTGGTCGTGGTTATGATCGTGTGACATAGCCTCTCCTTTATATTAAAATTTTCTATCTAAATAATTTTGTAAAATCAGCTGAGCTGCTAACTTATCAATGACTTTCTTGCGCTTATTACGGCTGATATCTGCTTGTTCAATCAACATACGCTCTGCGGCAACTGTTGTCAAGCGTTCATCTTGATAGTCTACTGGTAAACCAAAAAGCTCTTCTAGCTTGGCTCCGTATGCTTGACTAGCTTCCACGCGCGGTCCGCTTGTATTGTTCATGTTTTTAGGCAAGCCCACTACAAATCGTTCCACCTTGTAAGTATCAACCAACTCCTTAACGCGGTCAAAACCAAATTGGCCTTGTTCCTCGTCGATTTGGATGATTTCAAGTCCTTGAGCTGTAAAACCGAGTGGATCGCTAATGGCCACCCCTACCGTTTTTGAACCGACGTCCAATCCCATAATTCTCATAGGTTATAGATCGACTCCTTGTCCTTTAAGGTAGTAGCGGACCAATTCTTCAACGATTTCATCGCGCTCATACTTACGGATTTGATTTCGTGCATTATTATAACGAGGAACGTAGGCAGGGTCTCCACTCAATACGTAACCTACGATTTGGTTGATTGGGTTGTAGCCCTTATCGTTCAACGAAGCATAAACATCAGTCAGAGTTTCGCTAATTTCTTTTTTATTGGAATCGTCCAATTTAAAACGTACTGTTTCTTCAGTAAATCCCATTCTAACACCCTCTTTCCTTAGAATAGTACCATTATAGCATAATTCCTTACCTTCTACAATTCAGGCAGTCTATTTATTTGGATTTTCTACTGTTCTGTCGCGCCATTTGCCAATCTGTCTGAAATATATTTGCTTGGTTCATTCTTCAAGAGATTTTCTAAACCAATGTTCTTCAAATATTCTAACTGAGAAGCCTTCTTGACATCCAGAACTTGAAAATCAAAACTAGTCGTTGTTTGAAGTTCTGTTGCACTCAATAGTTTAGTTTCAAGCTTAAATCCTGCTAATTTACGAGCTTCTATGATAGACTCATCCTTCTCCTCCGCCTCCAGAAGAGCTTTTTGAGTTTCTTCCACTCCATGTTGGTCGATATAAGTCTTCAACTCATCAGAAACTGGACGCTTTTGTTGAATGGTTAGGTTCAAAAAAGTCTTGTCCTTGTATGTAATGGTTTGGGTTTGCTGGCTACCATCATCTGACTTAGGCAAGACCAAAGTCTTGGTTACAACTGTATTCTTCTCGGCATTTTCAATAACTGGCAATGCCGACTGAAGCGTATCCTTTTCTGTTTTTGTAGCTGGTCCAGTTTCTTTTTTCTGTCCGCAACCAACCAGGACAAAAAGGAAAGCTAGACTAACAAGAACAATTTTTTTCATTTCTTTCTTCTTTCTTTTTGAAATTAAAATAAGACTGGGAGTTGCTCCCAGTCTTGATGTTTATAGAGCTGCACGCAAACGTGCTTCTGCATTTTCTACATTACGGACAGAGCGTGGTAGGAAGGCACGAATATCGTCTTCCTTGTAGCCAACTTGCAGGCGTTTTTCATCCACAAGAATTGGGCTCTTTAAAATTCTCGGTGTTTCCATAATCAGATTGAGGACTTCATTGACACTCAAATCTTCAATATCCACTCCAAGGGCTTTGGCATAGCGATTTTTAGACGAAACGATGCTGGCTATTCCGTTATCTGTTTTGGTTAGAATATCCAGTAATTCTTCCCTCGTAATTCCTTCTTTACCAAGGTTTTGTTCTTTATAACTTAACTGGTGGGCATTGAGCCAGGTTTTTGCTTTTTTACAGCTAGTACAACTTGAGACTGTATAAATTTTAATCATGTACCTACCCCTTTCGCTACATGTTACTATCAGTTTAGTCTATTATACCATAAAAAACATCCGACTTGCGACCTATTTTTAAATTTTTTTGACTTTTTTCGTCATTTTCGTACTTTTTTCTTGACAAAATGAAATTTACAGCCATTCTTGATATTTCTTGATATAGATTTTTTTCACAATTGTCACGCTAATCATATACAAAATAATGATGAAAAGTAAAAAGATGAAATAAATCGGTTTTAAAGGAGTTAGATGGAGAAGGCTAGCTAGTGGACTGTAGGGAAGAAAGGTCACAAAGGCTGCAGCCAATAAGGTTGTCACAAGGACTAGCCAAGCTGGACGACTTTGTAAAAAGGGAATTTTGGCTGAACGCAGCATATGGATAACCATGGTCTGTGACCACATGGACTCGATAAACCAACCTGTCTGAAACAAGACAATAAATCCTACGGCAGACTCCGCTCCATGAACATAGGCTTGACCTGTCGTCATGGGTACAATGATAAAATAGAGCAAAATAAATGTCAAAATATCAAAGGCAGAAGAGATAGGCCCCATCCAAACCATGAAACGTGTGATAGACTTGGCTTCCCAAGTATGCGGATTTCTCAAAAAATCTTTATCCACCTTGTCAAAAGGCAAGGCAATACAAGACAAATCATAGACTAGATTTAGGATAATCAAATGAACTGGTGCCATTGGTAAAAATGGCAAAAAGATTCCAGAGACCAATAGGGATAAGATATTTCCAAAATTAGAACTCACTGTCATTTTGATATATTTAGTCATATTGGCATAGACCTTACGACCTTCAACAAGTCCTTTTTCAAGCACCATGAGATCCTTATCAAGTAGGATAACATCAGCTGTTTCTTTGGCAATATCTACTGCTGTATCAACAGAAATTCCCACATCTGCAACTTTCATAGAAGGAGCATCATTGATCCCATCTCCCATATAGCCTACAGCATGACCATTAGCCTTAAATTGCAAAATAATCCGTGCTTTTTGGTCCGGAGAAAGTTTGGCAAAGACTGTTACCTCCTCTACGGCTTGGGCCAATTCTTGATCACTCATCTGATCAATTTCAGACCCCAACAGCATCTGATTGATATCCAAACCAACCTTTTCACAGACTGCTTGGGTAACTTTTTCGTTGTCTCCCGTCAAAATCTTTGTTTGAACCCCATGTTCTAACAAAGCCTTAATTGCTGGTGCTGCTGATGGTTTAGGAGGATCTAGAAAGGCTAAATAACCAGTTAGAATCATATCCCCTTCGTCATCAACTGTATAGGAATGACCTTCCCTCAAACCTGACTTATAAGCCACCCCCAAGACACGCAAACCTTGTTGATTGAGTTGTCGGACTTCCGCTAAAATTTCTTCTCTAATAGCATCTGTCAGGGGGGTAATCACTCCTTGGTATTCCGCATGACTGGAAATCGCAAGCATTTCCTCTAGGGCACCCTTGGTTACCAAACTAACAACTTCGTTCTCATCCTTAACGATAACACTCATCCGTCTACGTTCAAAATCAAAGGGAAGCTCATCTATTTTTTGAAAAGTTTGAGACAGATTTTGCAAGAGGGCGTGTTCTTTGGCTTCCTTTTCAGTCCGTTTGATAATGGCTCTGTCCATCAAATTTTTTAAGCCCGTTTGAAAATAAGAATTGATATAAGCTCGTCTCAAGACGGTCAAATCCAAGCGTCCGTGAATGTCCAAGGGATATTCTAGAACGATTTCATCTTGGGTTAGAGTTCCTGTCTTATCTGTACACAAGATATCAATCGCCCCTAAGTCCTGTATGGCATTGAGTTTCTTAATAACCACTTTTTCCTTAGCCATGATAATGGATCCTTTTGCTAGACTGGCCGTGATAATCATAGGAAGCATCTCAGGTGTCAAGCCAACACCAACACTCAAAGCAAATACACCAGCTTCCAACCAGTCTCCATCTGTTAAGCCATTAGACAAGAAAACGATGGGCACCATGACCAACATCAAGCGAATCAAGAGCCACGAAATACTATTCATCTCTCGTTCAAACGAAGTGGGCTCGTCATAGGTGTTCAGAGTCTGCTCAATGGCCCCCATCATAGTATCATCACCAACCGCCAAAACCACGGCCTTGGCACTACCAGACAAGACATTGGTTCCCATAAAAGCCAAGGATTCTGCTTCGAGAAGACTATCAGATTGTTGAACTGTTGCCTTGGTCAAGGCCAATTTTTCAACAGAATCACTTTCGCCTGTCAAGCCAGACTGTTGGACAAAGAAATCGCGCGACTCAAATAAAAGAAGATCTGCTGGAATCATATCTCCAGCGCTTAATTTAACCACGTCACCTACTACCAAATCATCGATAGGTACTTCTTGGATTTCTCCTTGACGAATGACAGTCGCTGTGTTGACAATCATTTTTGAAAGATTGGTGGCTGCCTTATCACTGCGGAGTTCTTGGACAAAGCGAATGCCTCCAGAAATGAGGACTAGGACAACGATGATAATGGAAGTCGTCGGATCTTCCTGACCTGGTTTTGCCAACCAGACATTGGTCACTAAGGAAATCACGGCGATAACCAGCAAGATAATTGTAAAAGGATTGATAATGGATTCGTAAATCTTTTTCAAAATCGAATCTTCTTGGCCTTTGGTAATCACATTTTCGCCATAGAAGTCACGATTTTTTTCGACTTGTTCCTCTATCAAACCGTTTAAACTGGTATGATAAAAAGTTAGACTCTCGTCTAAAGGGACTTGAATAGCTGTTGCTAATCTTTCTTTTGTAGTTTTCATTGGTTTCTCCTATCTGTATGAATGATGTGTTTCATACACAGAGACCAATCACTTTATAAGGGCAGAACGACACAAATCAGCGATTGGCTGTGTATGTGCGGTTCCGGATGATCGTCAATTTGCATCGTCTGTCTCCTTTCTTTGTTTTAAACAGTAGAAAATCCCACCATAAAATGGCAGGATTAAAAAACTAGTTATCTGTTTTTTCGTTCAAGCTTTAACTCCATAGGGCAATGAAATGAGCTTAGTCTTGGCCTTCGCGACCAGGACTGTTGACCAACGAGTAGTGTCTCCACTGCTTTGCGGTAGTCATCCGTATCCCTATGGTAGCCTCACCTACCGTTTTCGTTTTTCAGTATAAACCTTTAAAATTTAAAAGTCAATCATTTGAGTTGTTTGACTCTTAAATAACTATCAACTCTTTTGGAGCTAGGGTCAACAATTCACAACCTGTCTCTGTAATCAGGATATCATCCTCGATACGAACACCATATTTGCCTTCGATATAGATACCTGGTTCATCAGTCAAGGCCATACCTGCCTTAATAGTTTCTGTAGAAGTCTGGCTAAAGTATGGTTCTTCATGGATGTCCAGTCCAATACCGTGACCAATACCGTGGGTAAAGTAGTCGCCATAGCCTGCTTCGATGATAATATCACGAGGGATTTTGTCAAAGTCACGGAAACCTAATCCTGCTTTAGCCTGGTCAATCAGAGCTTGGTTAGCCTTCAAAACTGTGTTGTAGATTTCTGCTTGCTCGTCGCTAACATGCCCCAAGTAGATAGTCCGTGTCATGTCGCTGACATAGTGGTCATAAAGGCAACCGAAGTCCATGGTAATGGCTTCTCCTAGCTCAACTGATTTGTGCATGGGATGGGCATGGGGCTTAGAAGAGTTGATACCGCTAGCTAGGATAGTGTCAAAAGACAAGCCAGATGCTCCCAACTCACGCATGCGGAAGTCAAGGAAGTTGGCAATTTCAATTTCAGTTTTTCCTGGTTTGATAAAGTCAAGCGCATCGCGGAAAGCTTGGTCTGAGATAGAACAAGCCTTGCGAATAGCTGCAATCTCCGCTTCATCCTTAATCATTCGAAGAACTTCAACAAACTGAGTTTGTGGAAGCAAGTCAATTCCTTCAAAGGCTGCCTGCATACGATGATAATAAGAGACCGAAATCTCGTCCTCAAAACCGATTCTAGACAAGCCCATATCCTTAACAAGACCCGCAATGACAGCCAATTCATCACGGTCAGCCACAATCTCAAAACCACTGGTTTCTTGCTTGGCTGCAATGATATAGCGAGAGTCTGTCACCAAGACCTGACGGTCATGACTGATGAAGACTGTTCCATTTGAACCCCAAAAACCAGTCAAATAATAGACGTTTTTAAGATTGTTGATGATAATTCCATCTAGTTCTTTTTCTTGCATTTTAGCTAGAAATGCTTGTACACGTTTATTCATGATGTAACTTTCCTTTCAAATAGTGTCCTGTGTAGCTGGCTTCATTGGCCGCTACTTCTTCTGGAGTTCCTGTTGCGATGATGGTTCCACCACCGACACCGCCCTCAGGTCCCAAGTCAATAATATGGTCTGCAGTCTTGATAACATCCAGATTGTGCTCAATAACGAGGACTGTATTGCCATCGTCAACAAAGCGAGCCAAGACTTTAAGCAAGCGAGCAATGTCCTCAGTATGCAGCCCTGTCGTTGGCTCATCCAGAATATAGAATGACTTGCCTGTCGATCGTTTGTGAAGTTCACTAGCCAACTTCATACGCTGGGCTTCTCCCCCAGAAAGAGTGGTAGCTGGTTGCCCTAGCGTTACATATCCCAGTCCCACATCCTTGATGGTCTGAAGTTTACGTTGAATCTTTGGAATATGTTGGAAGAACTCCACCGCATCGTTGACGGTCATATCCAAGACCTGCGAGATATTTTTTTCCTTGTAATGAACTTCTAGGGTTTCACTATTGTAGCGGGTTCCGTGGCAGACTTCACAAGCCACATAAACATCTGGCAAGAAGTGCATCTCAATCTTGATAATCCCGTCACCTGAGCAGGCTTCACAGCGACCACCCTTGACGTTGAAACTGAAACGACCCTTCTTGTAGCCTCGAATCTTAGCTTCATTTGTCTGGGCAAAGAGATCACGTATATCGTCAAAGACACCTGTATAGGTAGCTGGGTTGGACCTCGGCGTCCGTCCGATAGGGCTCTGGTCAATATCAATCAAGCGGTCGACATGCTCAATCCCTGTAATAGTCTTAAACTTACCAGGTTTGTCTGAATTACGGTTGAGCTTCTGAGCAATAGCTTTTTTGAGGATGCTGTTGATTAAGGTCGATTTCCCTGAACCTGATACCCCTGTCACTGCGATGAATTTTCCTAGTGGAAAGCGAGCTGTGACATTTTGCAGGTTGTTCTCACGCGCTCCTGTAACCTCGATAAAACGACCATTACCAACACGGCGCTCTTCTGGTACTGGAATGGCACGTTTGCCTGACAAGTACTGACCTGTGATAGACTTACTATTACGAGCTACCTGTTTAGGCGTACCTGCAGCGACAATCTCCCCACCAAAAACTCCCGCACCAGGACCAACGTCAATCAGATAATCCGCCTCGCGCATAGTGTCTTCATCATGTTCCACTACAATGAGTGTATTACCCAAATCACGCATCTTTTTGAGACTGGCAATCAAACGATCATTGTCCCTCTGGTGGAGACCAATTGACGGCTCATCTAGAATATAAAGGACACCTGATAGGTTAGAACCAATCTGAGTTGCCAAACGAATACGCTGACTTTCCCCACCTGAAAGGGTTCCTGCCGAACGTGACAGGGTTAGATAGTTAAGACCCACGTTATTAAGGAAGGTCAAACGATCCTTGATTTCCTTGAGAATAGGCCGAGCAATAATGGCTTCATTTTCAGATAGAGTCAACTTGCTTACCAAGTCCAAGTGGTCCGCGATAGATAGGTCTGAAATTTCTCCGATATGCGGTCCTTGCTCACCACCAACACGGACAGACAAAGCCTGATCATTGAGACGATAGCCGTGACAGGTTCCGCAGGTCAGCTCATTCATGTAGAGGCGCATCTGGGTGCGGGTGTAGTCACTATTAGTTTCATGGTAGCGACGCTTGATATTATTGACAACTCCTTCAAACGGAATGTCAATATCGCGCACACCACCAAATTCATTCTCATAGTGAAAATGGAATTCCTTGCCATCTGATCCGTAGAGAATCAAGTTCTTATCCTCTTCTGACAAGTCCTCAAAAGGCTTATCCATATCCACTCCAAAGGCTGTCATAGCCTGCTCTAGCATGTTTGGATAGTAGTTGGATGAGATAGGATTCCAAGGAGCCAAGGCTCCCTCACGTAAGGTTTTGCCGGCATCTGGTACTACCAAATCAGTATCCACCTCCAGCTTGATGCCCAAGCCGTCACACTCACTACAAGAACCAAAAGGAGCATTGAATGAGAAGAGACGTGGCTCTAACTCTGGAACAGTAAAACCACAAACTGGACAGGCATAATGCTCAGAGAACAACAACTCAGAGTCGTCCATAGTGTCGATAATGACATAACCTTCTGCAATTCGAAGGGCAGCTTCAATGGAATCAAAGAGACGACTACGGATACCCTCCTTGATAACAATACGGTCAACCACGACATCGATATTGTGTTGCTTACTCTTAGACAGCTCAGGCACTTCGGTCACATCATAGACTTCCCCATCCACACGGACACGAACATACCCATCTTTCTGAATCTTTTCAATAACGCTCTTATGCTGTCCTTTTTTCTTGCGGATGACAGGGGCCAAAATCTGCAAGCGCTGGCGTTCAGGTAACTCCAAAACCTTATCAACGATTTGCTCCACAGAAGAGGCCTTGATAGCTCCATGCCCGTTGATACAGTAAGGCGTCCCCACACGTGCGTAGAGGAGACGCAGATAGTCATTGATTTCAGTCGTTGTTCCCACCGTCGAGCGAGGGTTTTTGCTGGTCGTTTTTTGGTCAATGGAAATAGCTGGGCTGAGGCCATCAATAGCATCTACATCTGGTTTCTCCATATTTCCCAAGAACTGACGAGCATAGGCTGACAAGCTCTCCACATAGCGACGTTGTCCCTCTGCATAGAGGGTGTCAAAAGCCAGACTGGATTTCCCTGAACCTGATAAGCCTGTCACGACAACCAGCTTATCTCGCGGAATCTCCACATCAATATTTTTTAAATTATGGGCACGCGCCCCATGAATGACAATTTTATCTTGCATCTTTGTTCTTTCTAGTCCATTATTGCTTACCATTATACCAAAAAAAGTGAGATTCTATTACCCAAAAGGCTGAATTTGTAGTATAATAAAAAACTTCTTATTTTATGTTTCCTTAGGGCTTCCTAACCCTTATATCACGCGCTTTTTAACAAAAAATACTAACATTACTTTTTACTACTTGCTCCCCCAAAGTACGCAAAAAGGGGAGCAAAAAAGCCCCACAAAAGGGCTAAGATTTAACGAGTTCAGCAGGCAAGAAACTAGCACGGTCAAACGTGCTTTTTTTTATTGCTGGTTGCTGATAGGTATATTATACCATGAAGCGCGTGGTTTATAAGATTATGACCTCACAAAAGCCCCCAGATTCGTTTCTGAGGGCTTGTAGTTTATCCATGGTGTTTTAGTTGTCCAGTACGAAACAAAGCAAAATAGGGGGCGAATATGAAGCCTCAGCCTACATTTACCAACATTCATGCTTCTAACTCTTGTAGTAAGGTTAAATCTAACCCATCAAGGTCAACATCTATTTCAAAATCTATGTCTATATCCATGTTTAAATCTATCTCCATATCCTCTAATTGGATATTCTCCAGATCAATCAAAAAATCTTCAATCATGTCATCCCCCCTCACTTAAATCTCAACATTTCTCAACAAAACACCACAAACGCCTACTTATATGCTTCTAGTTCTCCGTTCTGGTGGATTCTTGCAAAGTTTAAGACGGCTATCTGTTTGTATCGGTGGTAGCTAGTGGAGCTAGTACCTGCCATTTCTACGCATTCGCTCATTGTTTTCTTTCTCATGTAGCAATAATGGATAATAAAGTATTTTCTGGCTCGTTTGTTCTCTATGCTGTTGATGTCGTGGGCGAATATTTCCAACCCCTCACGGATTGCTTTTTCATGTTCACCACTCAAATTCCACTGATCAGGTAAGACAAGTTTCCAAGCCTCTTCATCTATCCTAACTTGGTTTTCACTCCCTGCCATCCTCTGGAATCTCAGAAAGTATGTCATCCTCTCTCTGACGTTCATCATCGTTTTAAACTTATCCAGCTCCATTAGTTCGCTCCTTCCACCTTGCTCAAGTGTTCTATAGCTTTTTGCCTAATTAAGTATACATTTGTTCTTGTTTTTCCTATTTCTTCAGCTACTTCCAAAGCTACAAGATCATTCAAGTAAAAAAGTCTTAGAACAGAACGCTCAAGCGGATTGTCCAGCTTATCGATTAGCCCAGATATTGCCATTCTTTCCTCAGTAAGTCGCTCTATCCTCTGAAGCGTATCCTCTTTTAGTTTTAGAACACTTATAAGGTTATTCTCTGCTGTATTTCCCCTGCTTGTTTGTACTCTGCTATGGCTTAGTGTTGGCTTTTTGATAATACCACCTTCCAGGGCTTCCAATTCCAAATATAAGCCTTTGATTTCCTTGCTTATCCACTTAACGCCCTCTAGTTTTTCTTTTACCTGCTCTGGTGTCATGCCTCGGCCTCCTCTATGATATAATATTTTTATCGGAATATCACAAAGGAGTCAGCCCTGTGCTGGCTTTTTTTGCTATTTCTCTATGTTCGCTCTAGCTTCAAATTCTTTCCCGTGAGAAAAAATGTACAATGACGGTGTGAAGCTCATAGAAGCGCGTGGGGAGGGAGATAGCCCCATATCTCCTTATGGTTTGATAAGCAATTAAGGGATGTTTTTATTTCTCTTATTTCCTTGTCATTCTGCAAGCAATTAAGGCAAGTTATTTCTTTGCTTATCTGCTTATCATTTGGTAAGCAACAAATCCAAAATAACAGACTTTTAAACTGCTCTTATCTCCTTATCATTTGGTAGGAAAATAAGGGGAGTTATTTTAGTTCTTATTTCCCTGTCATTTTGTAAGGAGAAAATTCAAATTAAGGAAGCTAATAAGTCTCCTTATCTCCTTACAGTTTTTCAGGGAGCAAAATCAAAATAAGCGATGTTATTTCCTGTCTTATTTCCTTACCGTTTGACAAGGAGAAAAACGAAAATAAGGAGCTTTTAAATTCGTCTTAACTCCCTATCGTTTTGCAAGCAATTAAGAAGGCTTATTGTCGTCCTTATCTGCTTGTCATTCTGCAAGGAGTAAATCCGAAATAAGAGGGGTAAAAACTCCGCTTATCTGCTTATCGCTTCTCAGGGAGTTAAGGAGGGTTTTTATTGCTCTTATCTGCTTGATAAATGATAGGGGAATATAGCCACTTTCTCGGCGTTCGCTCGGAGTTCAACACACATAACCCTGCCATTTGTCAGGCATATTTACTGCCACTACCTAACCAAAACCTTACCATTTTTTGGAACGCTTACCGCACCCTTTTTTGGAACGCTCTACTTACTTAAATCCTTGATATATCTAGCTTTTTTTAACATTCAAACCGTCTAATATGTAGTATTTGTTCGTTTTGTAAATTGCACACTACTTCATATTGTCTCACAATCTAGAACCATTCAGCCAAAATCTATCCCCTTTTTTAGTATACTTCAAAAACTTCTTATAGTGCTTATGATACCTGTCACGTTTCATATACCTTGGTCTTTCAGGGAAACCATCAAACATATATCCACCACGTCTAGGACTCCACCCTGGTTCTACCTTTCTGGCTTCTTTTAGTGCAAGCTCCCAGTAGTATTGGCAATCCGTTTTACTACGGTTCAGGGTACTCTTGTGGATATCTAGACAAGTACCGCAACTAAAATATAAATACCGTTTATAAAGCAACCTGCACCGTCTCCCACAATCAGGACAAAGAAAGAAATATCGATTACCTCCCTTAGTTCCTGCTATTCTGTCTAATTCAAATGACTCTCCACCAAAATCAATCATTAAACTATCCAAATCAATCTCTAAACGTTGACCGTCCAACTCGGCTATACCCTTAGATATTCCTCTCAGCTTCATTGGTTTAGTGATTGTTTCTATTGCTAACCGCTTCATTATTTCCCCCTATATGGAAAAACCCAAAACTATTGACTTGATAGCAAAAAGGGGATTGCTCCCCTGTGTTTATTGACCAGAATAATCAGCAAGGCCTTTATATTCTCCCTCTACGTCCAATTTTTGGAGTAGGCTAATACTTTCATCGCCTAGCTTTTCCAACGTACCAAAAGCAGTCATAGAGTCCATAGGGATAGGCTTATCAGAAAGCAAGCGATCAGCATAGTCTAATAGTTCCAGCTCGTAGTCTGTGACCTTATTCAGCAATCTCTCAAAATCCTCTGACTCTTTGAGTTGAAGCACGCGCTCCCGTTTATAACGTTCCTCAAATGCTTCAGCCTCTTCTGGTTGTTTATGGTAGTCTTTAAAGCTATCACAAATACGCTTGAAAGTCTTGTTTAGCTTGTGATCTTCCACATACTCAGCGACAAGCGTTCCCTTATCCTTGTAGGTCAATGAGATTACAGGCTGGCAATATGTTCCAGTCATATATCCCAGTAGCGCGTGACCTGCTACTTGAGCGGTCGCCTGATCACAAAAATAGTAAGTGAAAGTGAATGTTTTTGCTTTATCTGAAAATGTTTTTAATGTCATGTTGTTTTTCCTCTTTCTGTTTTAAGGGTGTCACTAGTAGTTACACCATTGCAAGGGGGTCGGTACTATCTACCCCATTTTGTTATCTGTATAATACTAGCAAACCAGCAATCGCACCCATACCATCACTATCTCCTACGGTTGCGGTTGAATGTTTTACATCAATTACCTGCACGGTCGCCATAAAATCATTTACTTCCTGTTCAAAATTTTCTAGTGATTGTTGCCATTTGTAATAAAAAAATAGTTTAATTTTCATGTTTTTTACTCCTTTTGTACTTAATTGATTTTTCTGTCCCCTTTTTTATACGCTTCTTACAAATTTTATACACTTGTTTTTAAAAGTGTATAAAAAATAAAGTCAGTAATGCCAAGGGTTTTGCTATTGTTTTATACACTTTATACGCTTTATACATTAAAATAAAAACATATATAGGGATAATAGGGACCCCATTTTTAAAACATAATATAAGGAAATTTTTTTATTTCCGTGTTTTTCGTATAAAGTGTATAAAACCCTTGATATGACAACGTTTTTAAGTGTATAAAATTTTTGCCCTACTGTGTAAAGTGTATAAAATTCTTATTTTCTTTTCCTTCTCTTTTTGTACTCTGGCCAATGGTTGTAATACCCGCGTTCATTCTTTGGCTTTTTCTGCTTTTCGGGTGTTGCCCTACCATTAGCATAGGCTACGCTTGCAAACGGCGGTAGGTCTTCTTTAGGATAAAAACCTTTATGGATCTGTTGCCCTGCAGGGATAACCTTCTGGCCAACTGCGAAACCTTCAGGCAGGTTGCTTTTGATTTCTCGATGTAAGCCCATTTCTGACCTGTTTTCTTTAATACCATAGTATTCTAGGAAACCTTTCCAAACGTGATAGACAAAACTATTAGGAATAAACTCACTTGTCAATTCATCAGTAAAAAACTTAGAAACAAAATCAATAACGGGGTTCATGTCCTTATGGTGTTCTTCAAGTATTTCAATAGACTTCGTAGGGTTAATGTCAGCGATTGGTGTTTCAATAGCCAACTTAACCAGGTACTCCAGCACTTCTTTGCGGTTAATGTAATCGTCTTTGATAGCCTTGTTAGGATTACCTTTGAATATTTTGGTAAAAGGTAAAATTCTAAATCGCCTATCAATAGCTGATTTATCCCCGTTCATTCTTGGTAAACCATTAGAAGATTGTACTACCGTCATATTAAGGCGTATGCTATAAGGGCGTTTCCCTTTGTCCTCTATGGTCATTATGTCGCCTGTTGCTAAGCTAAACATATCTGAAGTGTCTCTAATTACTGCGTCCTTTTGTACATCATCACCGATTACAAGCGACTTTCCCAATAATATAGACGTTGAAAATTGACTTTTTGTTAAACCAGTGATCTTCAAACTTGCCACATTTTCCATACCAACTAGGTTTATAAGTAACTGCTGAAAAGTTCCTTTTCCTGTTCCACCTTCACCGAAAAGCCAAAAGATTTTTTGCAAAGACTGCCCTGTGACGCTTGCTTTTATAATCTGGATAGCAAGGTTATAAAGCTCCTTGTCACCGTCAAACAACTCTAAAAGCCAAGCTGTCGGCTTCCAGCCGTTAATTATAGGCTCTTCTGCTCCAGGGCTATAACCTGTTTTTATCTTTCTTGTTGCTGTAATCTCTGGTGTCGTTTCTTCAAAAATGCCTGTCTTAGCATTGTATAGCTGTTTCCCAATTACAGTATAATTGCCTTGGATTTCCCTCATTTGGCTCTGTCTAGCTATTTTATAAAGCGTGTCAAATGCCTGTTTTTCCGTTGCGTTTGGATAAATGACAGAAATAAGATCTTGCAAAAATTCATTATCCTCTAACCAGATACCAAAATCAGGATTATAGAAATATAATGGGGCTTTTTGCCCTTGTGCCTCTGGCTTAATTCTAATAAATCGGACGTACTTTTTTAACATAATAGCAACTCCCAGCGGATTAGTTGGTAAGGCCTTACTGCTCTTTTCCTCGCCTTTCTGCTGGGCTAGTTCTTCACGCTGGGCCTCGGTCAACCTGCCTGCCTTTACATTTTCAAGGTGTTTGCTGTCTGCCATAACTTCTTCATAAGCTTGCTGATAAGCCTTGTCCTTGATTTCTTGACACTCTTTGATAAGCTGTCCCCTAACACCTTTGAAAGTCTTAAAGTGCTTATCTTCGCTTTCACGCGCCTCTAAGATTTCACTTTCTAGGTTTCCTAATTCTTCTAGTTCTATGGTTCTATCCTCTCTTTCTATATTCAGCCCGTGCTATACTGCTAAAAGTGCGGTCTAGCTCTTCAATAGGCAATGGTTCAACTGTCACGCTATTAGCTATCTTTGTCAGCTCGTAGGCGGTCTCTAGGTCGCAATCAACCCACTTATTAAAGAGTAAACCTACAAAGCGTGTCAGTGCTACGTTGCGCCCTCCCTCATCTCCAAAGCCATTAAAAAGCGTGTCAATAATTCTCATGGTCATTGACCTCTGGCCACTTGCTCTAGGCTTGTAACGCTCCGTAGTTTCTTGCTTCGCTCTTGGTTCAACCTTGGGGACTGGATAATCTAGGCCATGCTCCACAACCTTTTGATAACTTGCTGGGTCGCCTGTTGTTACTGGTAGCCCTTGGAGTTGTGACCAGGTTAGACTGGCCATGTCAAAGGGTAGCCCAATCTTGTCCGCTATCTCCTTAACTACCTGCTTATAGGTTGCCTCATTCATCACGTTGTTAGGCTTCACTACAAGGCGAAAACGGGGCTTTTCTAAGCTATGTTTGATAGTCGGGTATAAGATATAGGAGTAGCCAAATAAAGCGCTAGAAACAGCCTTTATAAAGCCCTCAGACGTCCCCTGTATATCGTCATAATCAAGGAAAATCAAATCCCGATAGATTAGACTGGAGTTGTTTCGCTTGTAACTGCCATGCTTTTCTGGTGTCACTTTGCCACTTATACAGTAAGGCGCTTGTGTACGTTTAAATTCTTCAATGTTTGCCCCTTCAGGGACTACCAAAGGCTTAAAGCGTTCAATGTACTGGAACGGCTCAATCTTATCAAATGGATAGACTAGATTATTTTGAAATCCTTTAGCCTCGTAAATTGCCATGCTCCACCCCCAGAAACTTCATCAAGTCAGAAATTCTATAATAGATTTTCCTAGTATCTTCTAGTGGGGGCTGGTATCTCCTTAACCCTGCTTTTTCCCACTTTTGGAGTGTCATATGTTTTATATCTAATTCGTCCATGACTTCCTGGGCTGAGATTAAACCTGTCAGTCGTGGTTTGACTGTATCACGCGCTTCCAGGTATCTTTCCACTACCTCCAGAATGCCATGCGCTAGGTCTTGCTCGCTTTCTCGGCTTAGGCTAAACATATCCGCCCACCTCCTTCAAGGTTTCTTTGTAACTCTCTAAATCAGCATTTAAAAGGACAGTTAGGCGTTTCTGTTCTTCCTGTACTTGGTTATAGAATGCCTTTGCTCCGTCCAGTAGCTCCTCTTTGTTAGCTGGGATAAAATATCCTCTAAATGTCCCATGGCGAACCCCAACAATAGGAACGCTATGGCGCGTGATTAGACGGCTGATAATATCTTGCACGGTTCTTTCTGCTAGCTTAGTGATCAGGCTGATTTCTGCCCCTGTTATGGAGTTCTCAGCCCCTACCTTGATTAGTCTTAATACTCGTTTGTCATTCTCTGATAGACTCATTCAGTTCCTCCGTAAACTCTTACCCCTGCAAGCTGGATATATCGCCCATAATCAGGGTTTAAATCCTCGCTAGGTGTTTCTATCGTCTGTTGGTTTTCTCGCTCAAATTGGGCGCTTTTTTTGCGGTCTCGGTGGTTTAGATAGACCAGTAAGCCAATCAGTACCACGGAAAAGATAAGCGCCTGTGTATTGGTTAAATCTAGTTCGTTCATGTTATACCATCGCCTTATAGTTCTTGATAAATTCCGCTTGTTTAGGTTGTTCCATATTCAGCAAGTCGTCTTCGGCTTGTGCCATTTCTTTAATATCTTTAGTCATGGTATGCCTCCAGCTCTTTAGCGTCGTCATTGTTCAAAAGCAAAAAGGCTATTTCATTTAGACGATCGTATAGCTTTTCATTCTGGGCGTATGCTGTATCAGTGTATTTTTTAGCAAGCCATAAGAACATGGTTGTATCTTTCTGTAGTGCAAACTCAAGCCCTTCAAGAGCTAGGTTATTCATTTCTAAAACATTCATGATATCGGTTAATTCGTTCCCTAATTCTGCTAGTTTCTTAGCCGATAATAGAACTTGTTGGCTTGATGTTGCTTTTTTTGTTGTCATGCTTTTTACCTCTTTTTCTATCTTTTTATACTTGCCACGATGGCTTTTTAATGCTTTTTTTCCTGTCACATGCCTCACGCTCAGAAGTTTGCCGACCGAGAGCGTAGAGATTTTGAATGGTTGTTTCTTATACAGTTTTTCTTGTAATTCCTAGTCTCACGCTCAGACTCGCCAAAGTTTGAGAGCGTGAAAAAGTACCAGTTTAAAGAGTTGGCGCTCTCCGTATGGTCAAATTGCCCTAAATATGCTATAATCTAGGTATAAATCTTACTAAAACCTCTTTGATAATAGCTTGCCTGCTTTGTTAAATTCGTTTTAGTGTTAGTGTGAAAGGCTTTGCGGTGTGGTTATTGCTAAGCCTTTTTTGTTGCAATCACGCGCTTCTTTGGCGTGTTTTTTTATTTCTGAATGCCATAGCCTTGATTTCTTGGTAACTCATATTCAAGCCAATCATGGCTATTACCATGTCCTCAAATGCCTGGTATTGCTCCAGCTCGTCACTGGTCAAGCTATCGATACCATTATAGCCCCCACGTTCCGCCCTTAACTGTTTAGCGTTCCTGTCGGTTACTGCCTTCAGTAACAAGTTGTTCATGGTGCTATGCGCGTGCTTTGGTGCTTGTTCCCAGTTCTCAATACTGTCATGCAGTGTTTTTCTTTTTGGCTTTTCTAGCGCCCTCTGCATACGAAACTTAGAAAGTTCCTCACGCATTTCAAAGAAGGCTTTGACTAGGTTGGTTTTGAAGTTGGCCACTTGCTCGGTATTCTTTAAGAATGTAACTAACAAGGTCGCTTGTTGCTCATTCAAAATATAGTCCTTAGTATTCTGGCCACTCTCCATAGCTTGGATTTTAAATCCAACCTTTCCGAACTGTTCAAACCTTGCTTGATGTTTGCGGATCGTCTTGGTTATTGTGTGATGTTGCAATCCCGTGCATTCTGCCACAATACTGCTCAGTGTATACGGCTCTTTCTTACCGTCCATGTAGACTAGTTCCATTGTGGTTCTACCTCCTGCATAAATCTGGTCAGCTTGCTTGTCAGACGGCTCTTCTCGTCCATATTCTGAGCCTCTGCAATGGCTTTGGCTAGTGTGTCGATATAATGCCGCTCTGCCTCTGCCAACGTGTCAGGGGCTTTTATAGTGGTCTGTGGTTCTTCCACCAGTTCCCCAGCCATGTAGTAACCATTTAGTCGGATTTCTTTCAAAATATGCTTGATTACTTTTTTAAACTCTTTTGCTTTTGGTTTGGTTGATCTCATAAGCACCTCATAGAGTCCATGCTCAGTTAAAAACCAGACTTGTTGACCACTACGAAAAGTTTTCGTAGTACCGTCTAAAGGCGTCCCTTTTACCTTTTCATCTTCATCAACTTTTCTTAACATTGCTTGTACATCGTAATAGCCTTGTGATGTCTTAGTATAATCAATCATCTCAGCAATCGCCCTAGCTAAAAATAGCGGTTCTTGTTCACTGCCGTAGATGTCCAATGGTTGACCGTGAATAATAGTAGTAGTGACAACCTGCAATAGTTGACCTTGGTCTGTTGTCTCTTCAAAAATACTTACTTGTGTTGTCATGTCTTGCTTGACCTCTCTGTATAACTTGTTTAATCTTTTTCTGCTTTCCTTGTTGGGCTTATGTTTGCCCTGTGCCCACTTGCCAACTGTTCGGGGGTCTATGCCTATTCGTTGGCCAATAGCTACCAAGTTCAGCCCGTGAGTGGTTCGCATTTCATCGATGACCCTTGTATAGTTCCTCTTCATTGCTTGCCTGCCTTTCGTCAATCCCCAGTGGTAAAGCACCACTTTAGAAATGTGTATATGTAAAGTAGTATTGCGATTGGGTTACTCCTTTCTATTCTTCTGGTGTCAGTAACTCATCTAAGGTTACACCCAGATAATCAGCAATTTTCAGCAATGTTTCTGCTTCAGGATTTTTGGTACGCTCGTAGTATAAAGCTGTGAGTGTACTTTTTGAAATACCTGTAGCCTTATAGACGTCTGAAACTTTTTTGCGTTGCTTTGCCAAAAGAACCCGAAAATTATTTTGCATATCTTCAGCCCTCCTTTTTGTTTTATTTTAGAAAAATTGAAGCGCTAGCGCTAAAATTATGTTTCTTATTATACACTATATTTTTATCGTGTCAAGTAAAATAATAAAAAAACTTGAAAAAATTTAGCGTATAAGCTAAAATATTTTCAAGGAGGAAAGAAATATGCTTAGAAATAATCTTGCTAAATTAATGATAGATAGAGGAATAACCGCTACACAATTATTCAATGATACAGGAATTGCACGCTCAACAATATCAAAGATTTCAAATAATAAAACCGATAAAATAAATATCTCGACCGTTGACAAGTTATGTAACTACCTAATGGTATCTCCTGCTGATTTTTTCGATTATATTCCGTTCGAAATTTCTATGAAAGCGGGGTTTGATAATTACGACTCCTTATCTGAGTTAACAGAAGAAATGCAATTTGCTTTTGAAGGTTGGGAGGAGCCTGTTTTTTTAATAATCAACATTTTTCATTTAGGAAAAAAGTTGACCATTGAATATCAAGGAAGTTGTTTTGTCAACACTCGAAACTTTTTCAAGTGCTCAAATATACAATTTAAAATTTCCAAAGATAATGATGGAGTTAGTGACACAATATTCAACTGGCCAATACAGTTTCAAAATGATTTCGCAGAAATTGTTCGTGAGTATATTCAAAGCACTTTTGATATCGAACCTAGTTCCTTGGAGGAAACAATTCATTTAGGTACTCTTTTGTCTCCTACTTTCTAACCCACGCGCCACAATGTTCAACAATCCTGAAGCGCGTGATTTCTCGAGCTTCAAGCCTATATAAGCCCCATATCTACTAATTTTATTGATGTCAACAAATGTCAACCACTTACAATGTTTTAGAAAGGATCTCATGAACGAATTACAATTCTTAATCTATACTGCTGATAACGATAGCGAGACAGCTAGTGTCATCATCAAAGGCGAAACGATTTGGGCTAGTCAGAAAGAAATGGCTAGACTTTTCGATGTCGGTGTTCCTGCAATTAGTAAACACCTAAAAAATATCTTTGAAGAGGGCGAATTAGAAGAAGATTCAGTTATTTCCAAAATGGAAACAACTGCTACTGATGGGAAGAATTACTTAATTACTTACTACAATCTTGATGCCATCATTTCAGTTGGTTACCGTGTCAATTCCCAAAAAGCTACGAGATTTAGACAGTGGGCTACTTCGGTACTTCGTGAGTACATGATAAAAGGGTTCGCCATGGATGATAACCGTCTGAAACAAGGCGAAAACTTGCTGGAAAAAGACTATTTCCGTGAGCTATTGGAGCGCGTGCGCTCTATCCGGGCTAGTGAACGCCGTATATGGTTACAGATTACAGATATTTTTGCTGAAATCTCTATCGACTATGACCCACAAAGTACGTTGACTAAGCAATTCTATGCTGATGTACAGAATAAGTTTCATTATGCAATCACTGGCCAAACTGCTGCGGAAATTATCTACACGAAAGCTGACCACACAAAAGACAACATGGGACTTACAACATGGAAAAACTCCCCTAATGGCCGCATACTGCAAGCAGATACTCAAATAGCAAAGAATTACCTAACAGAAAAACAGATCCGTTCCCTTGAAAGAGGAATATCTAGCTATTTTGATTACCTGGAAAGACAGATAGAACAGCGAAAAGCTCAGACAATGCAACAACTAGCCCAAAGCATTGACCGCTTTTTGACTTTCCAAGAATACGATATTTTAGAAGGTCATGGGAAAATCACTTCCAAGGTTGCGAAAGATAAAGCAAAAGCAGAATACCAACTATTCAACAAAACTCAAAAGATAAACTCGGACTTTGAAAAAACTTTAAAACAGCTAACTGACGATTAAAAACTTTAAACATAGGCCTGTTTACTATAAACAAGCCCATATTAGCCCCATATCCGCCTTGTTTCCAACTCTGGTATTATTTACCGTCTGACTATTTAAAATCGAATACAGGGCAAACTATGAAGCCCTAGCATGATATAAAACCTTTTTGATAATGGCTTGCCTGCTGATGTATTTTAGAAAGGTTTATCATCATGAAAATAACTGAAGTTATAAAAAAAGACGGTAGTAAAGTCTATCGTGCTAATGTATATCTAGGAATTGACCAAGTAACAGGAAAGAAAGTTAAAACTAAGGTAACAGGGCGGACACAAAAGGAAGTTAAGCAGAAAGCTACTCAAGAAAAAATTGCTTTTCAAAAAGCAGGATCCACTAGACAAAAGGCTAGCACCATAAAAAACTATCAAGAATTAGCCAATCTCTGGTTAGAAAGTTATAAGAATACGGTTAAGCCAAACACTCAAGGCAATGTTAGAAAGCTAATCGATAATCATATATTGCCTATTTTTGGGGCTTACAAGCTCGATAAGCTCACTACTCCACTTATCCAGTCAATTATCAACGAACTTGCTGACAAGACTAATAGAGGGGAAAAAGGGGCTTTTCTACATTATGACAAGATACACGCTTTAAACAAACGTATCTTACAGTATGGCGTAACCATGCAGGCTATACCGTCCAATCCTGCGCGTGATGTTGTTTTACCTCGTAACACTCAGAAAGCAAAGCGGAAAAAAGTAAAGCACTTTGAAAATCAAGAACTAAAAAAATTTCTTGGTTATCTCGATAATTTAGATACTCATAGATACCGTTATTACTATGAGACGATGCTCTATAAGTTCCTATTGGCTACTGGTTGCCGTATCAATGAAGCTTTAGCCCTTTCCTGGTCTGATATTGACTTAGATAATGCCGTTGTGCATATTACCAAAACACTAAATCGGGATTTAGAAATCAATAGCCCAAAGTCAAAGTCTAGTTATCGGGATATAGATATAGATCAAGCGACTGTTAGCATGCTAAAACAGTACAAACTACGTCAAACTAAAGAGGCTTGGAAGATAGGGCAACGTGAAAGCGTGGTATTTTCTGATTTCATTCATGACTATCCTAGCAGTTCAAGACTTAAAAGAAGATTGCAAACACATTTTAAGCGTGCTGACGTTCCTAACATTGGCTTTCACGGATTCCGTCACACTCACGCTAGTCTCTTGCTTAACTCTGGAATACCATACAAAGAGCTCCAGTACCGCCTAGGTCATTCCACTTTATCAATGACCATGGATATATACAGCCACCTCTCAAAAGAGAACGCAAAAAAAGCAGTCTCATTCTACGAAACTGCACTAAAAGCACTATAGGGGGAGCAAAAAGGGGAGCAAATTCAAAAATCAACGTTTCAATACAAAACAAAAAGCCAATAACAACGGTGTCTTTGTAAGATTTTATTTGAAAAAAGCCGATTTTGTAGTATAATAGTACGGTGTGAAAAAATCTGAAAAATGAGAAAGGATAAGGGATATGAAACAAGTTTTTCTCTCTACAACAACTGAATTTAAAGAGATCGATACGCTTGAACCGGGTACTTGGATCAATCTCGTCAATCCGACTCAAAATGAATCACTCGAAATCGCTAACGCCTTCGACATTGATATTGCCGACCTCCGAGCACCACTCGATGCGGAAGAAATGTCTCGTATTACCATTGAAGACGAGTACACCCTGATTATCGTAGACGTGCCGGTCACAGAGGAAAGAAATAACCGCACCTACTACGTAACCATCCCGCTTGGTATTATCATCACCGAGGAAACCATTATCACTACGTGTTTGGAACCTCTACCAGTCCTCGATGTCTTTATCAACCGTCGTTTGCGTAATTTCTATACCTTCATGCGTTCGCGTTTTATCTTCCAGATTCTCTATCGCAATGCAGAACTTTACCTAACAGCCCTTCGTTCAATCGACCGTAAGAGTGAACAAATCGAAAGTCAACTGCATCAATCAACTCGTAATGAAGAATTGATTGAGCTCATGGAATTGGAAAAAACCATCGTCTATTTCAAGGCCTCCCTCAAAACAAATGAGCGCGTGATTAAGAAATTGACCAGCTCAACCAGCAATATCAAGAAATACCTTGAGGACGAAGACCTGCTTGAAGACACCCTGATTGAAACCCAACAGGCCATCGAGATGGCAGACATTTATGGAAACGTCTTGCATTCTATGACAGAGACCTTTGCCTCTATCATTTCCAACAACCAGAACAACATCATGAAAACCTTGGCCCTTGTGACCATCGTCATGTCCATCCCAACCATGGTCTTTTCTGCCTACGGGATGAACTTTAAGGATAATGAAATCCCCCTAAATGGCGAGCCAAATGCCTTCTGGTTAATCGTCTTTATTGCCTTTGCTATGAGTGTCTCGCTCACTCTCTATCTCATCCATAAAAAATGGTTCTAAGAGGAGTTCCTATGTCTCAGATTGATCTACAAAAATTAACTAAGAAAAACCAAGAGTTTATCCACATCGCTACTCAGCAATTCATCAAAGATGGGAAATCAGACGCTGAAATCAAAGCTATTTTTGAGGAAGTTATTCCCCAAATCCTTGAAGAGCAAGCCAAAGGTACGACTGCTCGTTCCCTCTACGGCGCACCGACTCATTGGGCTCATAGCTTCACTGTCAAGGAGCAATACGAAAAAGAGCATCCAAAAGAAAATGATGATCCAAAACTCATGATTATGGACTCAGCTCTTTTCATCACTAGCCTCTTTGCCCTCGTCAGCGCCCTCACAACCTTCTTCTCGGCAGATCAAGCTATCGGTTACGGTTTGATTACCCTCCTATTAGTTGGACTGGTTGGTGGATTTGCCTTCTACTTGATGTACTACTTTGTTTACCAATACTATGGACCAGATATGGACCGCAGTCAACGTCCACCTTTCTGGAAATCTGTACTGGTTATCCTAGCTTCTATGTTCCTTTGGTTGCTTGTCTTCTTTGCAACAAGCTTCCTACCAGCTAACCTTAACCCAGTACTTGCTCCATTGCCACTAGCTATTATCGGAGCAATTCTCCTAGCCCTTCGCTTCTATCTCAAGAAACGCTTGAACATCCGCAGCGCAAGTGCAGGACCAACACGTTATTAAGAAGAATAATAAAAGCAACTGCAAGTGCGGTTGCTTTTTTACTACCTTCCTGATTTAAAAGCATTCTTCTGAAATCCCACATAGCTTTCTCTTATCTTTTGTGATAAAATAGGCTCAATCTATTTCTAGGAGGATGAGATATGGTTTCTACTATTGGTATTGTTAGTTTATCTAGTGGCATTATAGGGGAAGACTTTGTCAAACACGAAGTCGACTTGGGTATCCAACGTCTCAAGGACCTGGGACTAAATCCTATCTTTTTGCCCCATTCGTTAAAAGGCTTAGACTTTATCAAGGACCATCCTGAAGCGCGTGCAGAGGATTTGATGCAGGCCTTTTCTGACGATAGCATTGACATGATCCTATGTGCCATCGGTGGAGACGATACCTATCGTTTGTTGCCCTACCTTTTTGAAAATGATCAACTAGAAAAAGTTATCAAACAAAAGATTTTTCTTGGTTTCTCAGATACAACCATGAACCACCTTATGTTGCATAAACTAGGTGTTAAAACTTTTTATGGTCAATCCTTTTTAGCAGACATTTGTGAATTGGACAAGGAGATGTTGCCCTATAGCTTTCACTACTTTAAAGAATTGATTGAGACTGGAAGAATCTCAGAAATCCGCCCTAGTGACGTTTGGTATGAGGAACGAACTGACTTCAGTCCCAAGGCTCTAGGAACACCTCGTATCAATCATACAAATACTGGCTTTCACTTGTTACAAGGAAATGCCCAGTTCGAGGGAGAAATCCTCGGTGGTTGCCTCGAATCCCTCTACGATATCTTTGACAACTCTCGATACGCAGACAGCACGGAACTCTGCCAAAAATACAAACTTTTCCCTGACTTGTCAGACTGGGAAGGAAAGATCCTCTTGCTAGAAACAAGCGAAGAAAAGCCTGAGCCCGAAGACTTCAAAAAAATGTTACGAACTTTAAAGGACACTGGGATATTCGAGGTCATCAGCGGACTCTTGGTCGGAAAACCTATGGATGAAACTTTCTATGACGACTATAAAGAGGCACTATTGGATATCATTGACAGCAATATTCCGATTGTCTATAATCTGAATGTCGGCCACGCAGCTCCAAGAGCAATTGTCCCCTTCGGAATTCACGCCCATGTAGATGCAAAGCAGCAAGTCATCCGATTTGACTATAACAAATAAAGCTGAGGATAATTTCTCAGCTTTTTTCTATATTCTCAGATATTCTAGTTACCTATACTTACTAATTCCCGCTTTTCCACTCACAATCATTCTCATGGTCATCAACTAGCCCTGCTGCTTGTAGAAAAGACAAGACAGCGACTGGGCCTGTGAACTTGAAACCTCGTTTTTTGAGATCTTTGGCTAATTTCTCAGACAAGGGTGTTTTAGCTGGGGCTTGGCGGTAATCGGGAACATCATTAACGACAGTTTTTCCCTCAACAAAAGACCAAAGATAGGCATCAAAAGAGCCGTACTCTGCCTGTAGTCGTAGAAAGGCTTGGGCGTTAGCGCGTGTAGCAAAAATCTTGGCTCTATTTCGGATGATAGCTGGATTATCCAGCAAGGCTTCCAATTCGGTATCGGTCATCTCTGCGACTGAGTGAATTTGATAACCATGAAATGCTTCTCGGAAAGCTTGACGTTTGTTGAGCACCGTTTCCCAAGACAGGCCTGCCTGATAGGTTTCCATACACAACAACTCAAACAATGCTTGGTCATCATGGAGGGGCTGACCCCATTCCTCATCATGATAGGCAATGTAGAGCGGATTGGTCATCTTGACCCACGAACAACGTTTTGTCATGCTCTGCTCCTATTTGACCAACATTTTGAGGGCAGACTTGATATAGTTCTCAGCTGTATCTGTCGTTCCTTCAAAGAATTTCTTGATTTTCTTGAGCTCTGTTGCCTTGTAGCCCAGAGCCAACATGGCTTCCATGGCTTCTTCCAATTCTTGGTTTTCAGCGCTAGCTTGCACTGCTACCTTAGCAGGAAGGTCATCTCCTGCAACTACTACCTTGCCTTCCAAGTCCAGCACCATCTGCTGGGCTGTTTTCTTGCCAATTTTAGGGAATTTGGTCAAGTAGGTGATGTTCTTAGTTTCAATTGCTTGAACCAAGCCAGCATTGTCATCGGCAGCGATGATAGCCAGAGCTGATACAGGACCAATCCCAGAGACCGAAATCAGACTGAGAAAGAGCTTCTTCTCGTCTTCTGAGCGAAATCCATAAAGCAAATGGGCGTCCTCACGCACAACCTGATGCACATAAATTTGAGCCTCTTGATTGACCTGTCCCGAGTAAGCATAGGGATTGGCCACATGCAGGATATAACCGATACCGTTGACTTCAAGAACAATGTATTTAGCAGTGATTTTGGTAATGATTCCTTTTAAATATTCGTACATGGTTTTCCTTTTAGTTTAATATTTCCCCAACTCACGGAGACTGGTGTGATTTTCCTGAATACGTCGGAACATCTTTTCCATATCTGACTTGGTAAAATGCACCAAAACAGGACGTCCGTGGGGACAGTTGTAGGGATTATCACATTGAGAGAGCTGATAGAGGAGTTGTCTAGCTGAATGATCATCAATACGATGATTGGCCTTGATAGATCGCTTGCAAGACATCATGATAGCCAGCTCTGCCCGGTATTTCTTGATAGAAACTTCCTTGGTCAAGAGGAGCATGTCGCACATCTCATAGATGCCTGATTCAATCTCTTCTTCTGCCATCCAAATAGGATGTTCACGTAAGATAAATTGATTTTCTCCGTACTCTGCTAGAAAGACCCCAACTTCCTCCAAAAGTGCCATTCTTTCCTTGAGACGGAGGGCATCATCCGCTGGAAATTCAAAGATATAGGGCACTAGGAGTTGCTGCTGGCTCTGGTCAACATTGCCAATGCTTTCACGGTACTCCTCGTACTTGACCCGTTCCTGAGCTGCGTGTTGGTCTATGATGTAGAGCCCATCTCTCCCCTGGGCAAAGAGATAGGTTCCATGCATTTGCCCGAAAAATTCCAACTCTGGGAAGCTTGATGATTCTTCTCGCTCCAGCTTATCATATGCCTTATCCAGACTGGTTAAATCTAACTCTGGGTGATCTAGCTGGTCGTAGTTAGCAGGCTTTCTCTCTGCAAAATGCAGTTTTGCTGGCTTGGTCAATTGATCCAAGGTTTCCTTGGCAAACAAGGTCAAGTCTTGCCTTTCCTCAGTTAATTCTACCTGATAATCAGCCACCTCAGCTTGACTGGATCTATTTGCCTCTGTTTTCTCATAGTAGAGCGTATTTTCTTTGAGTGGGAGAATGGTCTGCTCCACCTTTTGACGATTGCGCACAGTCGATTTGGCAAGATTTTCCAAGGCATCAGGTATCAAAGTTTGCTCCTTGAGACTCTTAGAAATAGCTTCTGAGACAAGGGTCATCAGTTCTTTTTCCTTGGAAATCCGCACCTCTTGCTTGGTTGGGTGCACATTGACATCCGCTAGATAGGGGTCAATATGGATGTGAATGACAGCCAGTGGAAAACGACCTACCATAAGCTTACTACCATAGCCGTCAAGAATAGCACGATTGAGTAAAAAGTTCTTGATATAACGGCCATTGATGAAGAGACTGATATAATTGCGATTGGCCCGAGTCAACTCAGGCAGAGACACAAAACCTGAAATTTCGAAATCTAGGTCAGAGTTCTCAATTTCAATCATCTTCTTGGCACTGACCAAACCGTAAATTCCTGCGATAGATTGGCGCAGTTGACCAGTCCCAGCTGTCCGCGTCATCTCCTTGCCATCACTAATTAAGCTGAAAGAAATCTCAGGATGGGCCAAGCCCAGACGGTTGACAATATCAATGATATGAGACAACTCCGCTTGCTGGCTCTTCATATACTTGAGGCGGGCAGGCGTGTTGAAAAAGAGGTCCTCCACACAAACCTTGGTTCCCACTGGACTGGTCGCTGGGATGATTTCTTCTATTTCTCCCCCACGCGCGACTAGCTTGGTCCCGTGACTTGCACCATCCACAGCCGTCAACAGAGTCAAGACACTAACAGACGCTATAGAAGGCAGGGCTTCACCACGAAAACCAAGCGTCCGAATTCGAAAGAGATCTGCCTGATTTTTTATCTTACTGGTCGCATGACGACGCAGGGCCAATTCCACCTCATCGTGGGCAATTCCATGACCATTATCTGTGATTTGAATCTTCTTGAGACCAGCTTCCTCAATCTCAATGATAATCTGACTAGAGCCAGCATCAATAGCATTTTCTACCAGCTCCTTAACAACGCTAGCTGGACGCTCGATAACCTCTCCAGCTGCAATCTGGTTTGCCAGCACCTCTGGCAATTCAATAATATGAGACATCTTTCAGCCCCTTTCTGTATCTATTTTCCTAGAAATTGATTAGTGCTATTATACCATATTTCAGACAGCACAGAAAAGCAAGCGCCACATAGGAACCAAATCCCTCCACATAGACAAAGTTCCTTGCAAGGGTCTGGAAAATAGTGTTTAATAAAGGTGTACAAGAAGTGATCACAACCTTGTATAACTAAAAAGGAGAGAAGTTTATGAAAGTAGAACTACAGATTAGTGAGACTTACAAGGAGGAAAAGCTGATTGTCCAAGCACCTCAGCCGACAGATAAAGTCCAGAAAGTCATCGAGTTCGCAGAAAATCTGGACCGAACAGAAAAAATCAAAGGGAAGATTGATGATCAGGTCTATCTCGTTAAGATTAGTAAGGTTCAGCGCTTCTATATCGAGAATCGAAAGGTTCTAGCAGAAACGGCGAGTCAGACCTACACCATTGACTTACGACTCTATCAGGTCCTTGAACTTTTGCCAAGCAATTTTATCCAAATTTCCCAATCAGAACTCATCAATATCAACTCCATCTCTCATCTCAAGCTCACGCCCAACGGTCTGGTTGAAATTTTCTTGAAAAACGAAAGCTTCACCTACTCTTCACGCCGTTATCTAAAAACCATCAAGGAGAAATTAGAACTATGAAAAAACAAATATTCCACGATGCTGCTGCTGGTGTTCTCATCGGCCTCATCCTCTCTATCATCTTTTCACTCATTTATGCACCAAATACATACGCACCGCTAAATCCCTACTCTATCATCGGCCAAGTGATGGCTCAGCATCAGGTTCACGATGCCCTGGTCTTGCTCTACTGTACTCTTATCTGGGCGGCTATCGGTATTCTCTTCAACTTTGGAAACCGCTTATTCAGCCGTGACTGGAGCATGCTTCGTGCCACTCTGACTCATTTCTTCCTTATGCTGGCTGGCTTTGTCCCACTAGCAACTCTGGCTGGTTGGTTCCCCTTCCACTGGATCTTCTATCTCCAGCTCATACTTGAGTTCGCAATTGTCTACCTCATCATTTGGGCTATTCTCTATAAAAGAGAAGCTAAAAAAGTAGACCATATCAATCAACTCTTGGAGCATAGAAAGTAAGAGTTCTGATAAAACTGCCTAGGATAAAAAAAGCCAAGCCTAAGCTTAACTTTCCAACTCATACAAATCTGCTATAATAGCTGCGACACGTTTGATATCTCCCAGCATACCTCGCATTTCAAAGTCAGCCAATACAGGGAAACCAAAGCGTTGACTGTATTGCTTGGCTGTCAGGCAGTATTGGTTATTAAAGTTACGATTTCCTGAACCAACTACGCCAAAACACTTACTAGCATTGTCACCATAGGCGATAAAATCTCCCACTGGTGTCGTCAAAATCTCGACATCTCCGTTATCCACGCCATTCCCACCTTCTAGGTAGGTCGGTAGAAAAGCGACGTAAGGGTGGTCCATTTCATAGAAATCGTGACCTTCCTTGACCAAATCCTTGATATGAATCTTTTGAATCTCTATTCCCTCGTACTGAGACAAGAGATAGTCTTTCAAGCGCGTCACAAAACTCTCAGTATTGCCACTCAAACTAATATAAACTAAAGAAATTGTCTTCATATTTTCCTCCATGATTTTATTTTTAATCGAAAAAGAACTACCAAGATTGTAACTTGATAGTTATTTTTTGTCAATACTTAGGCAAGCTCTTCTGCTTCCTCTTCTTCTGCCAAGGCTTTTTGCTGACGCCACATCTTATAGAATACAAGGGCTAGGAAGAGAACATTGAGTACGATCCCAAAAATAGCAGAACCTTTGGCACCAAGCTCCGCTCCCATACGGATGTTAGGGTCTGTAAAAAGTGAAACCGCATCCTGAACGCCGATAAAGTTGTAGATAGAACCAACGATGGCAACGAAGACATAAGCAAGATAAGTGTAGTTAGCCAATTGGATGTTTTTACGAACAAGGAAAACCAAAGCCACAACAACCAGAATAACAGATAAGACAACCAAGAGAATGCTGAAGATAGAATGTCCATGCTCCGACACCTTAATGGTGTAAGCAACGAGCTCCTTAGCATAAGTAGCATTAACACCTGATGCTGATGTTTCTAGATTATTCATACCCTCCGCAGTAGGTACTGGAGATATGATTCCAAATAGTGACATTGCTGAGAGTAAGGCTGAAAAAATCAGTAATACCCATAGATAGATTGGTTTCTTTTTCATGATAGAACCTCCTGATATTATTATTTATATTATAGCACCTTTTGTAAAGGAATACAAATATTATAGTGTCGTTTCTACCTGTTTTCGGTAGGCTTTTGGCGATTTTCCGCACAATTTTCGGAACACTTTATAGAAATATCCAACATTACTGTAACCAACAGCATAACAAATATCTTCGATGCTGTCACTAGTTGAAAGCAAGAGTTGCTGGGCAGCCTTAATGCGTTGTTTGTTTAAAAGCTCTGCGAAGGTCGAATTGGTTTAAACAATACAGTAAAACGATTTAAAATTAACAAATCTATAAAAATTTAGTTTGACAAGCAAACAATAACACTTTCTCCTCATTTACAATCCCACCAAACCGTGGTACAATGAGAATTGTGAAAAAATTATCAGGAGACAATTCATGAAGAAATCTATCTTAACTACACTGCTTTTTGCAGTTCTTTACTTCCTCTGCATGGGGATTGGTGTCCTTTTGGGCAATTTCTTTGACCAAGCTGGAAACATGTTTTATGCGCCTGCCTTTACTGCCCTTGTCGGCGGTAGCGTCTATATGATCCTAGTCGCAAAAGTTCCGCGCTTTGGAGCCATTACCACTATCGGCCTTGTCATTGCCCTCTTTTTCTTGGGAACTAAACACGGTGCTGGTGCCTTCCTTCCTGGAATTATCTGTGGTCTCCTAGCAGATGCAGTAGCTAGCCTCGGAAAATACAAGGACCAAACAAAGAACTTCCTTTCTTTCATTCTCTTTGCTTTTAGCACATCAGGACCAATCCTAATCATGTGGATTGCGCCCAAAGCCTATATGGCAACCCTTCTAGCAAGAGGAAAATCCCAAGAATATATCGACCGTATCATGGTCGCGCCAAACCCTGGAACCATCCTTCTATTTATAGCAAGTATTGTCATCGGAGCCCTAGTGGGTGCCTTGATTGGACAAGCCTTAAGTAAAAAATTTGCACAGAAAATCTGATTACTAAAAAGAGCCACACGGCTCTTTTTATTTATGACTCAATTTTTTGGTCAAGAAGTCTCCCAAGAATTGGATTGTAAAGATAATCAAAATGATAATGATGGTTGCCAAGATAGTCACATCGTGATTATAGCGGTTAAATCCATAAGCGATGGCCACGTTACCGATACCACCAGCTCCAACCGCACCGGCCATAGCTGTTTCACCAACAAGTGAAATCAAGGTCACAGTCGTCACACGAATCAAATCTGGAAGACCTTCTGATAGGTAAACGCCCACGATATCCCAGAATGTCGCTCCGCTCGCTTGAGCCGCCTCAATAACACCACCATCTAGCTCAGCCAAGACAACCTGCACCTGACGGGCAAAGAAGGCAAAGACTGCAAAAGAAAGTGGAACAAGGGCTGCATTTGGCCCGATACTTGTTTTAACAATCAAGTGAGAAAGGGGAGACAAGATTGCCAAGAGGATGATGAAAGGAACCGCACGGAAAATAGAGGTAATCTTATCCAAAATCCAAAAGACAACCTTATTTTCCAAGACACCGCCTGGCGCTGTCAAGACAAGGAAAAGACCTGCCACTAGCCCCAAGAAGCCTCCGATGATGAAGGAAAGAACTGTCATATAGAGGGTTAAGTAGATGGCTGTTCCCCAGCCTGCTTGACCAACCCAGCCCATTTTATAGACATTTGGTAAATAGGTTTGAATCAATGATTCCATCTTACTGCCCTCCCTTCAATACTTTTAGCTGTACGCCTGCTTGACGAATGGCTTCTTGAGCACCTGCTAGCGCTGCTTTTTCACCTGACAAGACCACAACTAATTCTCCAACAGGAGTGCCATCGAGTATTTCGATATTTCCATAGAGGATATTAGCCGTTACTTGATAATGCTTGTACAATTCATTCAAAAGTGGCTCGTCTGTTGAAGCACCTGCATACTTGAGTTGCACCAAAAGGCTGTTTTCAGACAAGTGTTCCACGATTTCTTGCTTCTCGATTTTGACCATGGCTTCGTCAATACCTGTAGCTGTTGAGATAAAGTCTTGAGTCAAAGGTTGTTTAGGATCTGAGAAGATTTCAAGGACACTACCCTCTTCAATTAAATGCCCATCCTGCATAACTGCCACACGGTTGGCAATGTCTTTGACAATCTGCATTTCATGCGTAATCAAGACAACGGTCAATCCTAATTTATGGTTCAAATCTTGCAACAAGGCCAAAATTTGCTTGGTTGTCTTAGGGTCAAGGGCAGAAGTTGACTCGTCTGAAATCAAGATTTTTGGATCATTTGCCAAGGCACGCGCAATGGCCACACGCTGTTTTTGCCCTCCAGATAATTGTGAAGGGTAGTTTTCAGCACGGTCTGCCAAGCCAACCAAGTCCAACAACTTAGCTACTTTAGCCTTCTTTTCTTCCTTGCTAAGTCCAGAGTGTTTGAGTGCAAAGGCTACATTCTCCTCTGCTGTCTTTTGGCTCATCAGGTTAAAATGCTGGAAAATCATTCCGATATCCTGACGTTTACGACGCAACTGCTCGGCCGTCAAGGTGACCTTGCCATCAAAAATCACATCATCGTCAATAGTAATTTTGCCTGCAGATGGTTTTTGCAAGAGGTTAATTACCCGTACAAGGGTTGATTTCCCTGCTCCAGAATATCCAACGATTCCGTAGATGTCCCCTTCTTGGATGTGAATGGTCACATCCTTGACCGCTGTGATGGTTCTCTTCTTCTGATGAAAAGTCACATCGATCTGATCTAACTTGATAATATCTCTACTCATAGCTTCTAATCAGCTCCTCTACTAATTCAATATGGGTGTAGTAATCGGCGATTCGCACATTTTCATCTCCACCGTGGTCTCGACTATTGGCATTTCCTAGACCGAAGGCCACCATTGGCACCTCTAGGGCATCAAAGACCGTATGCATAGGCCCTGTCCCCGCTGTCGTCGGCAAGACTGAAACGCCCTGTGGATAGAATTTCTTGGCCAACTCGATCACATTGAGAATGGCTGGTGCGCTCATATCGCTTCGATAGCTCATCTCTCCCAAGGTATAGTATAATTCTACCTTATCAAAGCCATTTTTGTCTAGCTGTTTCCGAATTTTTTCCAGAACATCATGCGGTTCTAGACCAGGAACCAAACGAACTTCTAACTTAGCACTAGCTTCTGCAGGCAAAATCGTTTTGACTCCTTGTCCTTGATAACCTGACTGAATCCCTTCGATATTAAGGGCTGGCTCGAAAAAGAAACGTTTTAGAAAGGCTGCGCGATCCTCTTGTAAGAGAGGCAATTCCAAACCATAAATCTGGCTGATTTCCCCTGGATTTCGTTGGGCGTAAGTATCCACCAAGGCCAATTCACGTTCATTTGGTTCTTGCACTTCTTCGTACAAGCCTTCAACCAAGATACGGCCATCTGCAGCGCGAAGAGACTGTAAGGCTTGGAGGAGATCCCAAGGAGCTGATTCCACAACCCCACCATAACTAGAGTGGATATCGACATCCGCACTTTTTACCTTGGCATCAAAGGTCACAATCCCCTTATTTCCACCAGAAATTTCTAGCTGCTCCAAGGCATTCTTGGTTCCTTGTTCCCAGACCAACAAATCCGCCCCACGAAGTTTGTCCGCATGTTTTTCCAAATACTTATCTAGGTCTGTTGAAGCCGATTCCTCCGCTCCTTCCATGATAAAACTGATATTGACAGGCAGGTCATCATGGTGCTGCATGTATTTTCTCAAAGCACTCAAACGAGCCGTGATATGACCCTTGTCGTCGTCAACCCCACGCCCATACATAAAACCATTGCGGACCGAAAGCGTAAAGGGATCCTCTGTCCAGACCTGATCTCCGTCCGCTGGAACAGTGTCATAGTGGTTATAGAAAATCAAGGTCTTGGCATCTGGACGCGAACTCTTGAAATGCGCCATGACAAAGGGCGCCGTATAAGTCTCATCAATCTCCACTTCAGCCCCAACACGCTTGAAAATCTCACCCAAATAGTTTGCGACTTCCTTAAGTCCGACCTGTTGGGCAAAGACTGATTTCTTAGAAATCAAGGTTCGCAAAACCTCAAAATAATGCTGGGCCACATGATCCTTTTCAAATTTTTCAATCTGTTCTTGTTCGCTAGGAAAAACCATATTCTATCTACCTTTCTATGAACTACTCTTCCTGACAATCCATGCTCTATACAAAAGCAAGAGGTGGAATTCTCTCTCCCACCTCCCTGTTTCTTATTACCAAACTGGTTGATCCAAACCGTCTGATGTTTCTTCGATAACTTTTTTCACTTCATCTGTGTGGTAAGCTGCGATCACTTTCTTGATAGCATCAGCCTTAGGTGATGTTTCCCAATCTTTTTTCGCAACGATGATGTTGTACCATTGTTTTGAGTTTTCATCAGCTTGTTCTTTGAAAAGTGCTTTCTTGTAGTCCAATTTTGCTTCTGTAACGAAGGTATTGTTTACAACGGCAGCATCAACTGATGACAATGAACGAGCTGTTTGGCTAGCGTCCAATTCAGTGATTTTCAAGTTCTTTGGATTTTCTTTGATGTTAGCAACTGTTGCAAGAGCAGTTCCTGAAACGTCCAATTTAATCAAGCCAGCTGATTGAAGCAAGTAAAGCGCACGGCTTTCGTTTGTAGCATCGTTCGGTACAGCGATTTCTCCGTTTGCTGGGATGTCTTCTACTTTAGTGTACTTGTTGTCACTTCCATTCAAACCTGAGTAAAGGCGGATTGGAGAGATGTAAGTATCTGCAATCGCTACAAGGTCTTTCCCGTTTTCTTTGTTCCAGTTGTTCAAGAAGTTGTAGTGTTGGAAAGCGTTCAAGTCTACTTCGCCATCAGCAGTTGCCTTGTTTGGTTGTGAGTAGTCTGTAAACTCTGTAAATTCCAAAGTGATACCGTCTTTTTTAACCAATTCTTGGATTTTGTCCCAACGTTTTTCTTCAGAACCGCTACGGTTAACAGTTGCGATTTTGATAGTTGTTGCATTGTCTGCTTTCTTTTCTGAATTTCCGCAAGCTGCAAGAGCCAAACCTGCGACTGTAGCAAGAGCTGCTACACCAAGCCATTTTTTGATTTTCATGATTCTTTCTCCTTAAAAATAATACCGTACTAGTATCTCACAATTTGTTTGATTTCACAAATTGTTATTAGATAGTCAGATATATAGTTTAAAACTATATCCTTAAAAACTGAGAAATCATCCACCTGATCAGAATGGATGATTTCAAGGAATTATTTAATATCAGCTTCTGCTGGCAAGTAAGTGTCACCGAAGAATTGTTTAGACAATTTTTCAAGAGTTCCGTCTTTGTAGAGTTCTTGGATACGTTTGTCTACAAATGTTTTCAACTCATCTTGACCTTTAGCAAGAAGTGGGTAAACGTAAGGTTGTTGGTCGCTTGGAAGTTCGATAACTTTCAAGTTGTCCAAACCTTGGTTTTTGATAACTGTTTCAACACCGATTTTATCAAAAATCTTGTAGTCAAATTGACCATCGCTCAAACGTACCATGATTTGTTGGAAATCTGCCTTAGTATAGTTCAGGATAGTTGGGTTATCTGCGTGTTGTTTGTTATATTCTTCCAACTGTTTAGCTGATGTAGTAGCTTGAACAATCTCTGTCGATTTTCCACCGATATCATCGAGCGACTTGATACTAGAGTCATCTTTCTTCACGACAAGGACATTAGGATTTTGGGCAATTGGTGCGGCATAGAGGTATTTCTCCGCACGTTCTTTAGTGTAACTAAGATTATTAACAGCCATATGGTAGCGATCAGCGTCAAGTCCTGCAAAGACACCTGACCACTCTGTCTTTTCAAACTTGACATCATACTTGTCAGAGTCTTTAAAGATAGCGCGAACAACTTCAATCTCGTAACCAGTCAATTCGCCATTTTCTTCATAGATAAATGGTTTTGGTGAGCCATTGGTTGCAACGATAATTTCTTTCTTGCTAGCCGCTTCTCCTTCTTTCTTAGCACCACCTGAGCAAGCTGCTAGAACACCTGCAGCAACAAGCCCTAGGGCAGCAAGAGATGAGTATTTAACGATTTTTTTCATGTCATTTCCTCCAAAATAGAATACCTTATAATCTTAACAGAAAAAGATCATTTACGCCATTATATGATATCTATCTCTGTGATAAGTTTTTTTTATGGCTAATTTAAAAGACCAAGCGCAAGACTGCAATCAAGACTACTCCAAAGAGAACTGTGCCGACTAGATTTCGGTAGCGAAAGGCTACCCAAGCTGTTGGAAAGACAGCTAAGAAGTCCAACCATTTGATTTGAGGAAGACTGCCAACCTTACCCGTCACTACGCTTGATAGAATCAAGGCAAAGATAATAGAAACGGGCAGGAACTTCAAAAAACGTTCAACGATTGCAGGCAAACCCTTATACTTGACCAAGATGAAGGGAATCATACGGGGGATCCAGGTCACCAAGCCAGAGAAAATAACTGCTAATAAAAGATACTTACTGACCATCTAAAACTACCCCCATTGTACAACCAAGTAGCGTCGCAAACAGAACAGCTAGTGACTGAGATACTACTGTCAAGAGCAAAAAGAAGGACAGCGCAACAACTGCCAGAATAATGAGCAAATTGCGGACAGGAATCCGTCTTTGCATAATCTGAAACTGCGAAGCAAAAATTCCGATAAACATCCCAACCAAAGCAAAGTCCAAACCAAAGATTTCTGGATTTGGTAGCAGGCCACCTAGAGCCGTTCCGACCACTGTCCCCACAAACCAAGCCACATAGCTGTTGAGATTGTTTCCGTGCATCCACATAGGATTGACTTTGTCTGTATGGGCTAATTCGCCCATCAAAACGCCATAGGTCTCATCTGTCAAGAGACTAGACATACCGATATTTTGCCAGAGACTGGTATGACGGAAATAGGTCGATGCATGCAAGCTCAGCAAAAAGAGACGCAAATTAATCAAAAAGACCGTCATAGCAATAGCCGCTACAGGTGCTTGAACCGCAATCAGGGCCAACATGGCAAACTGGGCGCTCCCAGCATAAACAAAGAGGCTCATCAAGCCCATCTCAACAGGTGTCACATAGGGCGCACCGATAATCCCACAGGCCAGTCCGATACTGACATAACCAAGGGCCGTTGGCATCGCTGCCTGCGCCCCCTCCCAAAATCCTTTTTCTTTCATCTTTCTCCTCATATTGTCTTAATAAATGGGCTGAATCAGTTCCAGCCACAGCATGGACTATTATAACACATTCAGGAAAGAGAAAAAAGTCTGCTGATTGTAGCTATCATAAAAAGACTGGCAATCCAGTCTCAAACATATATTATACAAATTCTCTGCTAAATATTTTCACTAATATGTAGTAGCATGGCAAAGACAACTAGAAGAAATAGCAATAAAACAAAGCTAACTACCAGAGTTCCAAAGCTAGTAGCAATGGTTACCAAAGCTATTGTAAATAAGCTAGGTAAAACAACCGTAATAGCACCGATAGAGGATTGAACTGCTCCCATTGACTCCTCAGGTATTTGTTTAAAAATGAGTTCCTGTAATCGAGGAGAGAGAATACCTGCGAAAAAGGCTTCCAAGGCACTAAAGATAAGAATACAGTCAAAACGAACTGTGGCAAATCCTACTAGAAGAAGCAACTGGATGACAAGTGAGGCATAGAGAGCCGTTTTTATAGAAATCGTATTTTTCAGATAGCCACTTACAAGGCTTCCGACAATCAGGGCTGACAGTTCAAAAGTGGATAGCAAGGCAAGAGATTGACCTGTTTGTAAATTCAAAAAGGGCTGATTCCTCAAAAACAGAGTAGAGACAGGAACTGTAACATTTATCACTGCTTGACTAATAGAGATAATAAACAAAACTAAGAGTACCTGATTCATATTCCAGATTAATTTCGATGATTGGACCAAATGCTGGCAAAAGGATTTTACAGAGAGTCCTTCTTGATAGCTAATAGTTTTTTCTACTTTCAAGAGATCGGTTTTTATGAATAGGATACCTAAAAATGCGATTAAAAAGGTAAAAGCGTTCAGTAAGGAAATAAACTGGATGGATAGAATACCTAATAAGACTCCTCCTAAAATATTACTGATTGTTTTTACTAAACTAACAGTTGACTGTTTAAATCCAATAGCTTCTGCCAGATGGTCTTGCCCAATAATTCTAATGAAAATCGGAGTGAGCATGGCGCCTGAAAAATAGCTCAATGTGTCAGACAAGAGGTTAATCAGACAAATAAATGCTACTAGCAACAAGGAGAAAGACTGCCCTGAAAGCGATAGGGACACTATAGAGTAAAGCAAAAATTTTGCAAAACTAATAATTGTATATTTTAGGACACGATGATGTTGAAAATCCACCAAAACTCCCAGAAAGATTTATAGAACTTGGGGAAGAGTTTCTGAAATCGTGATAAGTAAAATCGCCAAAGGGGCAAAAGACGCATCTGCCACATAATTCAAAAAAGCCAGATAAAAAATCGTATCCCCAACCGTTGAAATCCACTGGTTGATGGTTAATTGCCTAAAATTTCTATTTTGAAGAAATACTTTCATCACAACTCCTTTTTAAATTCAAATGGGAAGCTTTCCCCAAGGATAGACCGCGATACTACTAACAACCAAAATTACAGTAACATCAAAATCTGACCAATGCCATTGTAGACTATATGCAGCCCAATAGGCCAATAAATAGACTTGGTTACTCTAAACAAGACTGCAAATATGAGACCACCACCCATATATACGAAAAAGTCTGTCAAAACCCAACCGTGATTACTAATGTGCAAAATTCCAAATAATATAGCTGAGCCAAGCACATCCAGTCCCCACTTCTTTCCTTTTTCCAGAGCAGTCATCACTAATCCACGATAAATCATGTCTTCAAAAATGGGACCTGCAATCACAGGATAGAAAAAATACATCAAAAATGCTGTAGCTCCTGTAAAAGTAGGAACATCCAGTTGATAAGAAATTGCATTTTTGGTAGGCGGAAAAAGAAAAAAGGTGACGAAATTCCAAACAACAAAAGCAAGAAGAGCTAGGAAGGAATAGAAAAGATAGGAACCTTTAAATTTTCTACTGTTAATTTTCTGCCATTTCCCTGACCAAACCATAACAATAAAAGCAAGCAGAACCACAAGAAAATTTAACAGCATATCCGACAAATAATAGGCAAAGTCGGATAAACCAGCAGCAAGATCGCTATGTAAAAGCAAACGAATGAAGAACTGGTCAGCAACAACTAGTAGAATAGCTATAATAAAGTAGTAGCGTGAGATTATCTTTTTCATCCTATTTTCTCCTATACTATGAAATAATTATAGTATAACACGGAAATCACCACATTTTAGTAAATCGCATATTTGATATTTTTTCTTATAGAAATTTCAGATTTACGATTTTGGTAGATTTGATTATTTCACTGGTATAATAAAGTTACTACTAACAAGGAGGGATATAATGATGAAGAAAAGAAAAATCCAACTGATACTCCTGCTTATTTCGGAGTGGGTGATTGTCTTCCCGTTTCTAATTAATCGATAAGTTCTTTGTATTGCTGAAAACGCAATTCGAAGAGGGCTAGCAATTGTGGATTTTCTAATACTTGCAGAGATTGGATAAAGTGTTCAATCTCTTTTTGATTGCTTCCTTTGGTTTGAAGGAAAATCTGCATTTTCTTTAAAAACTGCCACGATACTTTCTCAAAAACATCATATGGACGCAGCATACTGTCCAACTCGACTTCAAAGATTGGGATGTAAGAGAAAAGTTTACGCTCCATGAGTTCTGATAAGATATTTAAGAATCCTTGCTTCATATACAATCTATTATGTACTAACTCTTTAAATTCCTTGGATTTTTCAAGTAAAGAGGTTGATAAAAATATCAAATCTTGATTGCTCAAGAAGGGCATAGTATTGCAAAAAAGATAGAGTTCAAACCAGGTCCAGGACTCAATAGCATAGAGATAGCTGGTCAAAAATTCGCTATCCTCCTCTGTTAGCAGATAGCTCTTATTTAAGTAATGGATGGCATTTTTAATCACAATAGCATTCAAACGACGATAGGTCTGCGCCATCTGTTCTTGCTCGACTTCCTCCAACAGTTGCTCTAAGGCAGCTATATCTTGGTGGGCAAACCGATCCACAACCTTTCTACCAATTCGCATATGTGGAGATTCTTGATAGTTGTTGAGCTTGTGCCCAAACTCATCAAAATTCATATTGATCCCTTGGATGGCTAGTATGAGCTTATCCGCAGACAGCATAGACTGCCCTAGTTCAAACTTGGACAACTGAGAGGCTGTTAGACCAGCACAAGCCACATCTGACTGCTTGAGCTTTCTCGCCAAACGTAATTCCTTGTAAAATTCTCCCAACTCCATTCTCTCAATCATCTCACCACCTCCTATTTTTTATATAGTATATCATTATTCACAATTATTTGTCAAAATATTCTGACATTTAAGAGAGCAAAAAAGCCAGCCCTAAGCTGACTCTTTATTCCATGGTATCAAAAGCGAGACTTGGTTTGGCATTGAGGTCCAAGCTTGCAAAGTTTTCTTTGTTCCATTCGCTGACGCTGGCATAGGCAATCATACCTGCATTGTCTCCGCAGAGGCGTAGGGGTGGAATGATAATCTTGACATCTGTGATTTCGGCTACTAGCCGTTCTCTGAGACCTTTATTGGCAGCCACACCACCAGCCACGACTAAGGTTTTAACAGGGTATTTCTCCAAAGCCTTCTTAGTTTTTGCCATAAGAATATCCAAGACAGCCGCTTGGAAGGAAGCACACAAGTCCTCTGTAGATAGGCTTTCTCCCTTTTGTTCGGCATTGTGGTGAAGATTGATAAAGGCAGATTTCAAACCTGAAAATGAAAACTCCAGATTATCTTCCTTAATCATGGCACGAGGGAAATCATAAATATCCTGCCCCTGATGAGCCAGCTCGTCAATCTCGCGACCTGCAGGATAGGTCAAGCCCATGACACGGCCGACCTTATCATAAGCCTCACCAACTGCGTCATCTCTCGTTTCCCCAACAATCTTGTAATCACCAGCCTCAGAAACATAGACTAACTCTGTGTGTCCACCGCTGACCAAGAGGGCTAGCAAGGGAAACTCCAAAGGCTCCACACTCTGAGCGGCCATGAGGTGGCCAGCCATGTGGTTAACGGGAATAAGCGGAAGTCCATGAGCCCAAGCAAAGGCCTTGGCAGCTGACAAACCAACTAACAGCGCTCCAACCAAGCCCGGTCCATAGGTAACCGCGACAGCTGTTACATCCTCTTCGGTAATCCCTGCTTCTGCTAGCGCTTCCTCGATACAGGCTGTAATGACCTCGACATGGTGACGACTGGCTACTTCAGGCACTACGCCCCCAAAACGTTTGTGACTCTCAATTTGACTAGCAATGACATTGGACAAGAGCTCATCGTCGTTTTTCAAGACGGCGACACTGGTCTCATCACAGGATGTCTCAAATGCTAAAATATATCTATCCTTCATCTATTTCTCTCTTCATGATGATGGCGTCCTCGACTGGATCATGGTAGTAGGACTTTCGCTCAGCGATGACCACCATCTTTTCTTTCTTGTAAAATGCTTGCGCTCGATGATTTGACCTTCTGACTTCTAGGAAAATCTCCTTATCTGTCGGCAATGTTGCAAACAAGGCTGACGCAATTCCCTGACCCTGATAAGCTCCTTTGACAGCGATTTGCAGGACTTCTGCCTCAAAGATATTTTCCTGCACAGCTAGAAAGCCAATCACTTCTGCCCCATCATAAGCCAGAGCATACCAAGTCTGGCCTTGGGACAGATCTGCTTGGATTTGTTCCAGCGTCCAAGGACTGACTGGGTAAACATCAGCCATGACTGCGTAGATGGCTTGAGTCAAGTCAGGTTGCTGTTTGATTCGTTTGATTTCTATCATAGGCGTTTAATGTAAGACTCGCCAGACTCGGTGTGGTTCTTGAGCCAGTTTTCCTCAGCCTCAACACGCTTGAGGTAATTCGGCACAAAGTCATGCAAGGAGTCTGCTTCCTTGTCCCAAGCCAAAAGAGCAAGATTGGCTGCATTAGGCAAGGTTTCTTTGTAATTAGTCCTTGGCAAGTGTTCTTGAATCTGCTCAACAAAGGGGCCAACTTCTCCGACAAAGGTTACCTGACTAGCACCCTTGATTAGCTCAATCACTCGCTCAAAGGGCAGGTGTGCTTCTGGCATGACAGGTTTAGCATTTTCATAAAATCCTGCGTAAACATTGTTGCGACGCGCATCCATCAAGGGGACAAACAAGCCTTCTTGTTGGTATGGCACCAGAGCCAAGAGGCTAGACATACCAACCAACTCGATGTTCAGAGTGTGAGCTAAGGTTTTAGCAGTTGCTACCGCAATTCGCAAACCTGTGTAGCTACCTGGCCCTTCCGCTACCACGATTCGGTCCAAATCCTTGGGTGTCCAATCCAAACTTGCCATCAAAAAATCGATGGCAGGCATAAGGGTAATACTGTGATTTTTCTTGATATTAATCGTCGTCTCGGCAAGAACCTGCTTGTCCTCTAAAATAGCGAGAGAAAGAGCCTTGCTGGACGTATCAAAAGCTAATACTTTCATAACACATTCCTATCTTTTTGTCTGCTTACTATTATACTACAAAAGCTGGCACATGGGAATTTTCTTTATCCCCAAACAAAAATGCCCCAGCATGAGCAGGGCATCTAAGCATTTAATCCAAAGTAAAATACAAACCAAACGACATAGGTTACGAGGAGGAGAAAAAGCGAGTAGAGAGTCACAAAGGTAATTTTCCACAAGAACTTGGTTTGTCGTCGTTCCAGTTTGGCAAATAGAAGATTCCCCGCATAAACGCAAGCAACAAAAACAATAAAAGCTACCAAGCGAGCTCCGATAGCAAAAGCAAATAAGTTATACATAGGGCAACCTCCTTTACTTAAAATCTATAGTGAATTAAGACAAACGATAAATTCCACTTCCATTTTCAAAATAACATATTTTCTTTATTTTTGCAAACGATTACCAAAGAAATCGTCCTGTGACTTTCTCGTTTCCGTCTTTTACTAATTTTTCATTTTGTGGTATAATTGAAATAATTGTAACGAATCAAGGTCAATCTAGACACAAAATGGAATGAAATCAAGCAAATCTATGCTAAAAGTTTGGAATAAGCTGACCTGTAAAATAGAAAGGAACTATATGATTTACAAAGTTTTTTATCAAGAAACAAAAGAACGTAGCCCACGTCGTGAAACAACACGCGCACTATACCTAGACATCGATGCTAACTCAGAACTTGAGGGCCGTATCGCTGCTCGCCAACTTGTCGAAGAAAATCGCCCAGAGTACAATATCGAGTATATCGAACTCTTGTCTGACAAATTGCTAGATTACGAAAAAGAAACTGGCGCCTTCGAAATTACGGAGTTCTAATATGGCCTACACTCTTAAACCTGAAGAAGTCGGCGTTTTTGCCATCGGTGGTCTGGGAGAAATCGGGAAAAACACATACGGAATTGAATACCAAGACGAGATTATCATCGTCGATGCTGGGATTAAATTCCCAGAAGATGACTTGCTTGGTATCGACTATGTTATCCCTGACTACTCTTACATAGTCGACAATATCGACCGCGTCAAGGCTGTTTTGATTACCCACGGACACGAGGACCACATCGGTGGGATTCCTTTCCTACTCAAGCAAGCAAATGTCCCTATCTATGCTGGACCGCTTGCCTTGGCTTTGATCCGTGGAAAACTCGAAGAACACGGCCTCTTGCGCAACGCCAAACTTTACGAAATCAACCACAATACTGAGTTGACCTTTAAAAATCTCAAGGCAACTTTCTTTAGAACGACTCACTCTATTCCAGAACCTTTGGGGATTGTCATTCATACTCCTCAAGGGAAAATTGTCTGTACGGGTGACTTCAAGTTTGACTTAACACCAGTTGGTGAACCAGCAGATTTGCACCGTATGGCAGCTCTTGGTGAAGACGGTGTACTCTGTCTCCTGTCTGACTCGACAAATGCAGAAATTCCAACCTTTACCAACTCTGAAAAAGTCGTTGGCCAGTCCATCATGAAGATTATCCAAGGCATAGAGGGACGTATCATCTTTGCATCCTTTGCCTCAAATATCTTCCGTCTCCAACAAGCAACAGAAGCCGCTGTTAAGACTGGACGCAAGATTGCGGTCTTTGGTCGTTCTATGGAAAAGGCCATTGTCAACGGAATCGACCTTGGCTACATCAAAGCTCCTAAGGGAACCTTTATCGAGCCAAATGAAATAAAAGACTACCCTGCAGGCGAGGTTCTCATCCTCTGTACAGGTAGTCAGGGCGAGCCAATGGCAGCCCTCTCTCGTATCGCCAACGGAACCCACCGTCAGGTACAACTCCAACCCGGTGATACGGTTATCTTCTCTTCTAGCCCAATCCCTGGAAACACTACTAGCGTCAACAAGCTGATTAACATCATTTCAGAAGCTGGTGTCGAAGTTATCCACGGTAAGGTTAACAATATCCATACATCTGGACACGGTGGCCAACAAGAGCAAAAACTTATGCTCCGCTTGATTAAGCCAAAATACTTCATGCCTGTTCACGGTGAATACCGCATGCAAAAAGTCCATGCTGGACTTGCGGTGGATACTGGTGTTGAGAAGGACAATATCTTTATCATGAGCAATGGTGATGTGCTTGCCCTTACTGCTAACTCAGCTCGTATTGCAGGTCATTTCAACGCCCAAGACATCTATGTCGATGGAAATCGTATCGGTGAAATCGGCGCAGCTGTCCTCAAAGATCGTCGTGATCTATCTGAAGACGGTGTCGTTCTGGCAGTCGCAACTGTTGACTTCAAATCGCAGATGATTCTATCTGGTCCAGACATCCTCAGTCGAGGCTTTGTCTACATGAGAGAGTCTGGCGACTTGATTCGCCAAAGCCAACGCATCCTCTTCAATGCCATTCGTATCGCACTGAAAAACAAGGATGCTAGCGTGCAATCTGTCAATGGTGCCATTGTCAACGCTATTCGCCCCTTCCTTTATGAAAATACAGAACGTGAACCGATCATCATCCCTATGATTCTCACACCAGATGAAGAATAATACTCTTCGAAAATCAAATTCAAACCACGTCAGCTTCGCCTTGCCGTACTCAAGTACAGTCTTCGGCTAGCTTCCTAGTTTACTCTTTGATTTTCATTGAGTACAAGTCAACAAAACAGCCCCGTTTTCGGAGCTGTTTTTTCTATGCTTTCTTTTCTTGATTCTTAGAAATACTACGATTTTTACCTTCCAGATACACCATCAAAATAGAAATATCTGCTGGGTTTACTCCCGAAATACGGCTAGCTTGGCCGATGGTTTCTGGATTGATGAGCTTGAACTTCTGACGAGCTTCGGTTGCAATAGAATCAATGTCATCCCAGTCGATATTGACTGGAATGCGTTTTTCTTCCATGCGTTTCATCTTGGCAACCTGGTCCATGGCTTTGGAAATATAGCCTTCATACTTGATTTCTGTTTCAATCAATTCGATAATCTTGTCATCCAAGTCCTCAGCAGCTGGCCCGATGAAGGCTACCACATCTTGATAAGAAACTTCTGGACGGCGAAGGAATTCCTTAGCTGTCACTGCATCGGTCAACGGCTTGAAGCCCATCTCCTCAACCTTGGCATTGGTTTCCTTGACTGGCTTGAGTTTGATGCTGTCTAGGCGTTTCATCTCATTTTCAAATTGATTTTTCTTGATTTCAAAGCGAGCCCAGCGCTCATCATCCACAAGGCCAATCTCGCGTCCCATCTCTGTCAAACGCATATCGGCATTATCATGACGTAGAATGAGGCGGTATTCAGCACGACTGGTCAAGAGACGGTAAGGTTCAATGGTTCCTTTGGTCACCAAGTCATCAATCATGACCCCAATATAACCGTCACTACGCTTCAAAATCAACTCAGGCTTGCCTTGGACTTTCAAAGCCGCATTGATCCCAGCGATAATCCCTTGGCCTGCTGCCTCTTCGTAACCTGACGTTCCATTTGTTTGACCAGCAGTGAAAAGACCTGAGATTTTCTTGGTTTCCAGAGTCGCACGCAACTGATGAGGCAAGACCATATCATACTCAATGGCATAACCTGTTCGCATCATCTCTGCATTTTCCAACCCTTTGATAGAATGAACCAGCTCACGCTGTACATCCTCAGGCAGACTGGTTGAAAGTCCTTGAACATAGACTTCCTCAGTATTGCGCCCTTCTGGCTCAAGGAAGAGTTGGTGACGTTCCTTGTCTGCAAAGCGCACAATCTTGTCCTCAATCGACGGACAGTAACGAGGCCCCACTCCCTTGACCACACCTGTAAACATAGGCGCACGGTGGAGGTTATTTTGGATAATTTGATGACTGGTACCGTTAGTATAGGTCAACCAGCATGGCACTTGATCCTTGACATAGTCCTCATCACGTGAAGTATATGAGAAGTGATTAGGCGCTTCGTCCCCTGGCTGAATCTCTGTCACATCGTAGTTGATAGAGGAAGCCTTGACACGTGGAGGGGTTCCTGTCTTGAAACGACCGATTTCGAGGCCCAATTCCTTGAGATTGTCAGCAAGGTTAATAGAAGCTAGGCTGTGGTTAGGTCCTGATGAGTACTTGAGGTCTCCGATGATAATTTCCCCACGGAGGGCAGTCCCTGTCGTCACAATAACGGCCTTTGCAGCATATTCTTGATGGGTCGCTGTACGCACACCGACAACCTTGCCATCTTCCACCAAAATCTCATCAATCATGGTTTGACGAAGGGTCAGATTTTCTTGATTTTCAACCGTCTTGCGCATCTCCTTAGAGTAAAGTTCCTTATCAGCCTGCGCACGAAGGGCACGGACAGCTGGCCCCTTCCCTGTGTTAAGCATCTTCATCTGGATGTAAGTCTTGTCAATGGTTTTGGCCATCTCGCCACCGAGGGCATCAACTTCACGCACAACGATCCCCTTGGCAGAACCACCGATAGAGGGGTTACAAGGCATGAAGGCCAGCATTTCAATGTTGATGGTCGCAAGTAAGACCTTACAATCCATACGACTAGCAGCTAGGGATGCTTCTACCCCAGCGTGTCCCGCACCAATTACAATAATATCGTATTCTTCAGTAAAATTATATGTCATTTCTTAACCTTTCAAAAATTTCTCGTAAATAAGGAACTAACTTCTCCTCCTCTAGAGCTTGAGCCCTAGTAACCCATTTAAAGTGCGTATGCTCTTCAGGATCTAATCTGATAATTGGCTTCTCCCCAACCCACTCTGCTTTATCAACTAAGCGAGTAAAGACAGTATCCTTAGAGGTATCCAGTTGACTATCTTCGTGAAGAAGTTTGAGCAAACTGCTATCTAGCCTAACTCCCGCTTCTTCAATACATTCTCTAAGAACTCCATCTCGCGGAAGTTCACCCTTTTCAACCCCGCCACCAGGAATATCCCAGTAAGTTGGATAAACATTGGGTTGTCCTCTTTTAATTTCCGAACGCTGAATGAGCAAATAATCATCACCACTATGAACAAGTACATGGGCAATAAGCTTAACCATCATTTTCTCTCCTATTCCTCAAGATGAATGTGTCTTAGTTGGCCGTCCCAATCTGGCAGGGCTGTTTTCAAAAAGGCTGGAACTAGATTGATACCCTTAAGCTGATCCAAATCAATCCACTCACAAGGCTGCCTTTTCTCATCTTCCTGCATGGTCAACGGGGCATCCTCAAGCAAGTCCACCAGATAATGAAACTCAATGTTGTGATAGGAAACACCGTCCTGTTCAAAACGATTTTCAACTACGAAAGCTAGTTGCCCAGCTTGAGCTCGGACACCTAATTCTTCCCTCACTTCACGGACTACCGCGTCTTCCGTGCTTTCATTGACTTGAATCGCACCGCCAATAGTGTAATACTTGCCCTTGTCTTTGGTAACTAGGAGCTTGCGATTTTGGAGAATCAAGGCTGTCGCTCGAACGCCAAAAACCGTATTTCCCACTTTTGTCCGAAAGTCTTGTTGAGTCATTTTTGTCCTTTCCCTTAAACGACACAAAAACAGTCAAAACTCCAAAGAAGTGCAGGACAAAAAAGCCTGCAACATCCATGAGCTTTGACCATCATTTCTATTGCTTTTATTATTGTAGCAAATTGAGAAAATTTGTCAATCTAAATGTACTGACAAACTTGTCCATCTCGATAAGCATTGTCAATCAAGCCACCCCCTAGACACTCATCGCCATCGTAAAAGACGACAGCCTGTCCTGGTGTAATCGCACGTTGTGGCTCTGCAAAGATGACCTCTGCCTTGTCTCCTTTAACATGTACTGTCACCTTAGAATCAGGCTGACGGTAGCGGAATTTAGCCGTACATTCTAACGTAAATTCCTCTGGCATGTCACGAGTAAAGTGAACCTGACTGGCCTCAAGGCTAGTTGACATGAGCGAGTCATGGTAGAAACCTTGGCCGACATAGAGGATATTTTTGCTCAGGTCTTTTCCAACAACAAACCAAGGCGCATTGTCACCACCGTGTTGGCCACCGATACCGAGACCGCCACGCTGACCGATTGTATAGTACATAAGGCCGGCATGCTCGCCCATATCGCGACCATCCACAGTCATCATGCGACCAGGCTGAGCTGGTAAGTAATTGCTGAGGAAGTTTTTAAAGTTCTTTTCTCCGATAAAGCAAATCCCTGTCGAATCTTTCTTCTTAGCAGTCGCAAGACCTGCTTCTTCTGCTAGTCTGCGAACTTCAGGCTTTTCCAAATGTCCCAATGGGAACATGGTTTTTTGAAGTTGTTCTTGCGAAAGTTGACTGAGGAAATAGGTCTGATCCTTGCCATTGTCCACACCACGAAGCATGTGAACTGTCCCATCCTCATCACGCGCCACTCGAGCATAATGCCCCGTCGCTACATAGTCTGCACCCAAGGTCATGGCATAGTCCAAAAAGGCCTTGAACTTGATTTCCTTGTTGCACATAACGTCTGGATTTGGCGTGCGCCCTGCACGGTATTCCGCTAGGAAATACTCAAAAACGCGGTCCCAGTACTCTTTTTCAAAATTGACAGAGTAGTAGGGAATGCCAATCTGGTCTGCCACCGCAGCCACATCCTTGTAATCTTCGGTCGCCGTACAGACGCCGTTTTCATCTGTGTCATCCCAGTTCTTCATGAAGATACCGATCACATCGTAGCCCTGCTCCTTGAGTAAAAGAGCCGTCACCGACGAATCAACACCACCACTCATCCCCACAACAACACGTGTTTTAGAGTTATCACTCATGGTAAGTCTCCCATCTATTCGTTTATTCACGATTGAAGGTCGTGTGTGCTTCACGATTGAAGGTCGCTTGAGCAGTATTCATTATAACATGCTTGGTTAGAGAAGACAAGAAAGAGGCTGATAATCGACCAACCTCTCTTATAAAATAATCAATCCTTCAACAAAATCCATTGTTGAAATGCTGTTCTAAACCATTGATCGCTCAGATTTCCCAGAATAGAGCTGTCCTAACTATCGAACAGATTAAATCCATACATATCCACGCAATTCTACGTTTAGAATTGCCATAAAATAAATGTTTTAGGGATATTCTAAGTCTTTGACTGCTTAAAATTTTACGTTCTGAAGGATTTTAAAGCTAGAATAGCATAAAAATCATGAAAACTGAACTATTCGAAGCTTCAGAGTCATACGATTTCCATAGGAAGTATCTTTTTAGTACGTGTGGTTAGGAGGTAATTTTAGGGAATCTCCCAAAAACAACCGATTTCCTATTTTTATCAATCAAAAAATGTTGATAAATGAGTGTTTTAAAATTAAATTTTAAAGGTATCCTTAAATTTAAAGATTTTTGATAAGATTTCTGTATTTTTTACAATTCAATGATACGATGACATTGTTGGGCTACATAAGCATCATGGGTCACAATAATGACTGTTTTCCCCTCTCGATTCATCTCTAAGAGAAACTTCAAGACCAAATCTCTATTTTCAGGGTCCAGCGAACCTGTCGGTTCATCGGCTAAAATCAGCTGGCTGGGTTTTAAGATGGCTCTAGCAACTGCAATTCGTTGTTGTTCACCACCAGACAACTCGGAGACCTTTTGATGTAAAGTAGCTGGCAAACCTACTCTCTCTAAAATCTCTTCCACCTTTTTGAGCTTGTCTTTCTTGGACAATTTCACATATTTCAGCGCCAGCATGAGATTGTACTCGACCGTTTCATCATCAATCAGGGCAAAATTTTGAAACAGATAAGAGATATGTTCACGGATTATTGTTTGTGACTTGGCAGAATTAACCGCTAGGTTTGTCTGGCCAAAAATCTCATACCGTCCGCTATAATCACCATCTATCAAACCTAATAAATTTAACAAGGTCGACTTACCACTACCACTTTTTCCAACGATGGCAACCAAATCTCCCTGATCAATCCTGAGAGACAAGTGATCCAAAATCACTTTTCCTCCAATGGTTTTGGTAATATTTTCTAACTCAATCATAAGATGCCCCCTTTCAATAATTCTACTAGACTTCTTTTCTCCATCCTAGAAGCCAAGACTAGCACAAATAGTATATCCAGACATGTAAAGCCTGCAAACAGCAGGAGTGGCAAGAGCGCATGGGCAAAGAAAATCAATACTAGAAGAGGGAGACTATAGCCCAACAAGAGCAGAACTAGAAGAGGGCGGTAGCAATCGACCAGTTTCCACCCCATAAATTTCTTGGTAATGATGTCCCTGCGCTTCAATAAGAAAGTTGTTACTAGTAAGAAGTAGGAAATCATCATGCTAAGGAGACCAAACAAAGCAAAGAGTATATTAAGATTTCGAACTGCATCTCGATAAGAATCTACTTTCTCTTGTTGAATGGCTTGAAGCGATGAAAATTTTAAATAATTCCCATCTGATAATTTCTCAACTAACTCCGTAATCACTTTTTGATTTTGTTCTGTATTTTCAACTTTCATAGGATTGTTTAAACCTGTCGTTGACAAGCGAGTCTTTTCTTCCCACATCATGTCTTGATCATTTACCAGACTAATAATTGGATTGTGGAGGTTTTCCTTTCGCTCATTATTATAAGGGAAGAATGACCAATCTCCTTCATAGTAGGCAATTTCTACATCCATATCTTCTATCCTTTGCTTTTGCTGATCTTCATACCTCAGAGAAAGATAGGCTATGGATTTTCCCAAGAACTGATTCTTACCTTCTTGTCCTTTATCACTGGCTGGCATCAAAATAACTTTTTTAGTGCTGGTATCTGGTAACTTGAATCCCTTGCTCTTTAGAAAATTGCTATTAGCATAGTAAACATCTACCTTATCAGGCAGTTGGTACTGCTGTACTTGTTCAGCTTTGATGACTGGTTTGATAGGAAGACTCGCACTTCGCACATAATTTACTTGTATTTTTGCTAGCAAATCTTGATAAAATTGGTAGAAATAATCTGTAGATTTCCCTGACCCTGCTAGCTCTTCTTGCCACAGGTTATCATTGAGTTGGAAGGTTTCTAAGGTCAAGTAATTCCCTTGGCTTATCCACTGTTTCTGATAAGCAAGTTCTTTGTTTTCTTGTTCTAGACTTCTGCCTACCCCAATCAGTAAGGCCGTCAGTAAAATAGTTGTCCCTATTTTCATCACATAATTGAAGATGAGACCAAGTTTGACAGATGAAAAACCTTTCAACATGGAACTAACTGTCATTTTCTGAATCATCAGGTAGGTCAGCCAACTGATGAACAAATACAACTGTAAAAGCAGAAATTGAGATAAGAGTAAACTTGGGAACAGAAGTTTTGGCCTGTAGTCCAGCACTAAAAGTAGTCCCAAGTCAATGACAAGACTTCCACCCAAGAGAAGATAAAAATTAGTCTTTACAAAACCAGCTAAAATCGCCCCGCTTTGAAAACCAAGTAATTTTTGTACCCCAACTCTTTTCATCTCCATCATTGGCTGATACACTGTTACTAACACAAGAAGTAAAATAGCCAAGACAAAAACAATGGCAGATAAAAGCAAATCTCGATTTATGACTTCCACTGCACTTTTGTAGGTCGGCTCTAACAAGGTAGCCTGGTCTATCTTGAAAAAATCGCTCCATTTCTGTACAATCCTATCCTTGTCCATCTCTTGTGTAGAAGTTATCGTATAGCGACCATTTAAACTACGAGATGTATCCTTGATATAGGTTTGAAAAGTTATAAGCTGAATAGGCTTGGCTTTTAGAAAGGTCGGTATCGTACCAAGTTTATTAGAAATTTCTTTATTACTGTAGACTCCTTCACCATCTGTGGTAAAATCAAGAGAAGAAATCCCAAACTCTTGGTAGGGGAAGGTATCTTTATCAAAAACACCAGACTTGATTACCTCATCACCACTGTCTGTTTTGATGATGGAGACTTTGTACTCCTTTGATACATCCTCAAAAAATCGAAGAACAGACGCTGCAGGTTCGTTAATATCTTTCAAATACAAATCCAAAGAATCTACAGTCTTTCCCATTTCCCGAATCCGAACCGCTTCACGTGTGTAGTTTACATTAAAAACAAAAAAAGTGGTACACAGCAACAGCAGAAACATACAAAGATGACTGATTTTTTTCATAAAAGTACCTCCACTAAAGTTTTCCCTCTCCTAATAGGAGAGGGAAAATTTCACTTAAAATCCATAGAAATATTCTAATCCTGTTGGCGGAATTTTATTAAGGGAAGCTTGAGCCCAAACCTCGGGATCTTCACGATCCTTAGAGATTCTACCTCCATGCTTGACAGTTGCTGTATGAGATCGAGTAGAATGTAAATAATCAGAATATCCAAAAGTTCCTGTCCAACCTACTCCATAGTTCCATTGACCACCATCAACCCATACTGCTAAAGCATTTGTAGTAGCAAGTATACCACATACCATTAAAGATGCAACACCAATTCTAACTAATTTTCTCATGATTTATTTCTCCTATTATCGAGAGCTGTTCCGTAAAAACAGCTATAGTAATTTATCAACAAGTATCGTAGTCCATTGGACTCACCTTCATTCTATCTCATTCTTTAACAACGAACTTATTTTTAACCGGGAGAATAGTACGCTCCTGTATCAATACCTTGAGTAACTAGAGTAGTACTAATAAAACTTCGACTATTACTCAGTAGAAGTAGCACAACAAGCAATATAGATAGCGCTTTCAAATATTCGAATTTTAATTTTCCCATCTTGCCACCTTCTTTCACCTATATTATAAATCAACATATATAAACTGTCAAGCAATTAAAGTAAAAAATCATATATTTTTTTAAAAAAGAATTATAGTTATGTTTTGTGTATGAAGAGGATGGTCAAAACTCAATTTCAGGATAAAATGAAGTAAATATCCCCATAATAAAACGCATAGTATCAGTTTTTTCAAAACCTGATATTATGCGTTTCTTTATTTTAAAGACTTTTTTCCCAGCCTCATACGTTCTCTGACTGCTTATCCATCAGATATTGTTCTACCTTGAGTGCCATGACTTCATTATTTTCAATTAGATAAAGCACCTTAGCTTTCATATAATAGTCCTTAGCAACAGAGAGATCAAGATCTTCTGTTACATTTCCCAACAAACAATATAAATCTGCTAACCTAAAGCTACTATGATATTTGTTACAAAATTCAATTATCTCCAATAATAGCGCTCTGGACTTGTCCATCTCCTCCTGTTTCCAAAGGTGGTAACAATAATTGTATTTTATTTTGATATACAACTCAATTTGTTCACGCACACTGGTATCGATTTTTGAAAGGGCTACGGAAACCTGATCATATAGTTGCTCAAATTTCTCCTTATCCTCATCATAGCCTAAGAAAATCAGCAGGGTATTCAAAATATATAAGTAGTCCACTTTATCAATACTAATCCTACTGAGGATGTCCTCTATTTTTGAAATAGCTAGTTTTAATTGATGTTCACATTGATAGGTTAGAATGGCATCTATCCAGTCCAGATAAATCTTTTCATCAAAAGATAAGGAAATCTGTTGCTTTCTTTCTCCCTCAAAGGCATATTTCAAAGAGGCATAATCTTGATTTTCCAATAATGTTTTAGACAATCTCTTGAAAGCAGACAAGCCTAGAAACTCTTTCGAAATTTCTCCTGAAAAGAAATAGTCCATATTTAAGCCCATTTTTTCAGATAATTTATATAACAAATCTGCTCCTGGCATATATTTGCCTTGTTCCATACGACTTATCTGAGTTTGTTGGCAAATTCCTTCTGCCAATTCTTTTTGCGACCACCCCAGCTCTTTGCGCTTATTTTTTAATCTTGTTGCTAATAATGCATGCATGCTATCCACCACTATTTATATTCTATAAAAACATTATACTACTTTTTGAGAAGATTATATCAAATTGGCTACAAAGAGTGAACAGATTTCCCTACATGTAAGCAAAAAGAGGCTGGGAAAAACTAACTTTCCAATAAAACCACACAGTGATTCTCTCAGCTTAATTGTGTTCAAGGCTGAAAACACTGTGTGGTTTTTGAATGTTTAGAGGTTAGTTTTTTGAGCAAGCGTCTATCAAAATGTCCGTTTATCTGTCAATAACCCGAGAAAATCTTGTCGTTTCAAGTCGGAGAAGTGTTTGGTAGAAAGACTTCCTTTTTGAAGTCCATCATCTCTAACCTGCAAATAATAGCTATGTTGGCTTGTTTTAATTGTCAAAAAATCGCCAAATATAAAAACTCTTTTCCAGTTGCGAATCTCAAATTCTTTCATCTCTGATTTTGGAATGCGGATAAGTCCTTGCCGCAAATCACGATGGTGCTCACTTGTGAAAGTCATCCCATTCCCAAGATTTCTTATCAGTAGTTCATCTGGAGTCACCATCACCAGCGCTATTTTAGTTAAGAAAATTTCAACTGTTGGTGGTAAAATCGCCAAATTAAACCAGGGATGTAGGTAGCGATAGGCTAAGAAATAATGAGGCTCCTCACCCAATCCTAGTTGTTTATATAATGTCTTAACCTCACTGTCTAATCTCGCTTCAAAAGACACATCCGAATGCTCTTCTTCCTTCTTCTGATTAAAATAACGCATCCAGACTAGAAAACCTATAAAGACTATAATAAATATTCCTGATAAGAGATATTTTACATTGTAGTTCATCACTTAACCTCCTGATTCACGACTCCGCCTAAAGCAGAGGCCTATCTATTTTGAAAATAGTTCCATAACAACTTTAAATAAGACTGGTGTCATTAAAATTAGGATAGTTCCTATCACAAATATCATGACTACTCGAAAAAGCTCCTTATTTTTAAACATTTTTCCACCTCTTTTCTAGCTACATCATAGTACTCGTTAACCCCGTCTTAAAATTACACCAAGATTTTTCACAAACTTATTTTAGCTTTCTTTTCTACTTTTTATATTACTATGATACAATATTTTTAATAGGATTTTATTGTTTGTTAACTTTTTTCACGAAAAGGAGAAAACCCATGCGTTATGATTTTGGAAAAGTCTATAAAGAAATACGTGAATCAAAAGGATTGACCCAAGAAGAGGTCTGTGGAGAGGTTCTCTCAAGAACCAGCTTATCAAAAATTGAAAGTGGTAAGGTAACTCCCAAATATGAAAATATGGAGTTTCTTCTCCGGCAAATCAATATGAGTTTTGAAGAGTTTGAGTATATCTGCCACCTCTATCAACCGAGCCAACGAACAGAAATCATGCAAACCTATCTCAATATGAGCTCAACCCTAGGGACTAGTGAACTCGAAAAACTATTTCAAAAGTGCCAAGACTATCTCAAAACCCACCACGACCTGCCTATAGAAGAAATCAGGGATATGCTGGAAATTGTCATTCATATACGTCAACATGGTACAGAGCAACTGTCAGACCAAGTGCAACAGACTGTCAAAAAACTTTGGGAGAAAATTGAAAAACAAGATACATGGTACGAAAATGACCTAAAAATCCTCAATACCATCCTTTTCAGCTTTCCCATCGAACACCTCCATCTCATCACTGAAAAAATATTGCAACGCTTGGAAGTATATAAAAACTTTCACCATCTACATGACTTGCGAGTGGCAATTCTACTCAACCTTTCCACCATTTACTTATACCATCAAGACAAAAACATGTGTAAGCAAATCTGCTATACTTTACTAGAAGACGCCAAGAATAAGAAAAGCTACGATAGGCTTGCTATCTGCTATGTCCGTATCGGGATTTGTAGGGATGATGCTAAACTGATCCAAAAAGGTTTCTCCCTTCTGGAGCTAACCGATGAAACCTCCATGCTATCTCATCTTAAAAAAGAAGTGGAAACCTATTATCAACCAAAGAAATTATAAAAAAAGTCGAGGTGTTTCCTCGACCTTTTCATATTATTCTGTTCGTTATTTCTTAATACCAGCCGTTGTTAAGCCAAAAGTTTTTAGCGGCTGACCATGAACCGTAACGTCCTGCAACGTAAGCATCTGCTACACGTTCTTGGTTAGCAGCTGAGTAGTCACCGTTCAAGTATGAATCTGTCAATTGGTAACGTCCAATGTATTGGCCGTTTGTAGCTGTATAGCTACCACCTGATTCTTTTTGTGCAATCCATTCTTTAGCTTCTGCTTCAGATCCGCTTACAGTTGCAGCTGGTGCTGAAGTTTCTGCTGCGGCAACAGCTTCTTCTGCTACTTCTGTAGTTTCTGCTGCTGGAGCTGAAACAGCCTCGTCTTGAGCTGCTGGAGCTTCATAAGTAGTTGGCGCTGGTGTTGCAACAGGTGCTACAGGACCGTCGATAACCAACTCTTGACCAACATAAATCAAATGAATGTTGTCGATGTGGTTGTTTTCTGCCAATTTCTCAACAGTTGTGTTGTGAGTTTCAGCGATTTCTGAAAGTGTATCACCTTCTTTAACAGTGTAAGTTGATGATTCTTGAGCAGACACAAATGATGGAGCAAATACTGCAAACAAGGCAGCTACTCCTGCAAGGGTTGTTTTAATCTTTTTAGTTGTTGATTTCATATTTGAAAATTCTCCTTCTTTCTATACTTCTATCATACCCTTTAAATATTACTATTTCTTGACACTTTTATGTAGAAATATTACAAAATTATTTTTTATTTCCCTAAATAAGCCATTTTTGTCATAAAAGTCGCTATTTTATGCTATTTGTGGCATTAAAAAGGTTTTCATCTACAATTAAAGCCAAGCCCCTCATTCTTTGATATAATAGAGATAAGAATTTTTATAAGGGGAAACTGATGAAATCACTTCGTTTTCAATCTGTCTTTGATATCATCGGACCAGTTATGATTGGCCCATCTAGTAGTCATACCGCTGGTGCTGTTCGCATTGGGAAGATTGTCTCTTCCATTTTTGATGATACTCCGACAGAAGTCGAATTCCAACTTTTTAACTCATTTGCCAAGACCTATCGTGGTCACGGAACAGACCTAGCCCTTGTTGCAGGTATTTTGGGCATGGATACAGATGATCCTGAAATTCCAAACAGCCTGGAAATTGCCCACAAGCGTGGCATCAAGATTGTCTGGACCATTCAGAAAGACAGCAATGCCCCTCACCCAAACACTACTAAAATTACCGTTAAAAATGCTCACAAGACCATCAGTGTGACTGGTATTTCTATCGGTGGAGGAAATATTCAGGTAACCGAACTCAATGGCTTTGCAGTCTCTCTCAATATGAATACACCGACTATCATCATTGTTCATCAAGATATTCCAGGTATGATTGCCCTCGTAACAGAGGCTCTTTCACGCTATGGTATCAATATCGCCCAGATGAATGTTACTCGTGAAAAAGCTGGTGAAAAAGCCATTATGATTATCGAAGTTGACAGTCGTAACTGTGATGAGGCTATCGAAGAAATTCGAAAAATCCCTCATCTCCACAATGTCAATTTCTTTAAATAGGAGGAAGCATGTTTTATTCTATCAAAGAATTGGTCGAGCAAGCAGATCTGGACTTTCAAGGAAATGTCGCAGAACTCATGATTACAACAGAGTTTGAATTGACCGGTCGCGAACGTGAAGAAGTCCTCCTTCTCATGGAACGCAATCTGGAAGTCATGAAAGCCTCTGTCCAACTTGGCCTCAATGAAAATAAATCTCGTAGTGGCCTGACAGGTGGAGATGCTGCCAAATTGGATCACTACATCAAAAACGGAAAAACTCTGTCAGATTACACGATTCTCTCTGCTGCCCGAAATGCCATTGCAGTCAATGAACACAATGCCAAAATGGGCTTGGTTTGTGCCACTCCGACCGCAGGAAGTGCTGGCTGTCTGCCTTCCGTTCTAACAGCTGCTATTGAAAAATTAGACCTCAGCCACGAGCAACAGCTGGATTTCCTCTTTGCTGCCGGTGCCTTTGGACTAGTCATCGCAAACAATGCCTCTATCTCAGGTGCTGAAGGTGGCTGTCAGGCCGAGGTTGGTTCGGCCTCTGCTATGAGTGCTGCAGCCTTGACTCTAGCTGCCGGTGGAACACCTTATCAGGCCAGTCAAGCCATTGCCTTTGTCATTAAAAATATGCTAGGCCTCATCTGTGACCCTGTTGCCGGCTTGGTCGAAGTTCCCTGTGTCAAACGCAATGCCATGGGAGCTAGCTTTGCCTTCATCGCAGCAGACATGGCCCTGGCAGGTATCGAATCTAAAATCCCTGTGGATGAAGTTATCGATGCCATGTACCAAGTAGGAGCAAGCATGCCAACTGCCTTTCGTGAAACAGCTGAAGGTGGACTCGCTGCCACCCCTACTGGTCGTCGCCTCCAAAAAGAAATTTTCGGAGAATAAGCTTATCAAATAGGAGAAACCATGACCTCTATCTCAGCTATCTTTTTCGATCTGGACGGAACCCTCGTTGATAGTTCTATCGGGATTCACAATTCCTTTACCCATACCTTTAAGGAGCTGGGGGTACCTAGCCCTGATGCCAAAACGATTCGTGGTTTTATGGGACCGCCTCTTGAAAGTAGTTTTGCGACCTGCCTTCCCAAAGAACAAATTTCTGAAGCCGTGCAGATATACCGTTCGTACTATAAGGAGAAAGGCATCCATGAAGCTCAGCTCTTCCCTCATATTGTAGGCTTGCTTGAGAAGTTATCGAGCAATTACCCTCTTTATATCACCACTACAAAGAATACTCCAACCGCTCAAGACATGACTAAAAACTTGGGAATCTATCATTTCTTTGATGGCATTTATGGTTCCAGCCCCGAAGCACCCCATAAGGCAGATGTCATACGCCAAGCCTTGCAGACACATCAACTAGCACCGGAACAAGCCATCATCATTGGAGATACCAAGTTTGATATGCTGGGAGCTCAAGAAACAGGCATTCAGAAACTGGCTGTCACTTGGGGATTTGGAGAGCAAGCAGATTTGCTCAACTATCAGCCTGATTATATAGCCCACAAACCCTTAGAAGTTTTGGCGTATTTCCAATAACATAGACTGGGCAACGACTCAATTTCATACTCAATGAAAACGAAGCAAGTCTCTACATAACAAAACGCATATTACCAAGACTTTTAAAGTCCTGATAATATGCGTTTTCTGATTTTAAAGATTTTTTATTCAACGTGGGTTGTTTGATTAGCAAAGGCGATAATGGCTTGCTTCAACTCATCTCCACTGAGAGTGCGGAACTCTTCAATCTTTTTATCGATGGCTTCTAGAGGCATGACATTAACCTTACCAACGAAAATCTTATCCATAACCTGATTATCAACCAATTCAGTTGACACCAAGAGTTCCTCATAGAGTTTTTCACCTGGACGGATTCCAACTTCAACGATTGGAATTTCGCTTTCGGTGTGGCCACTTAGAAGAACCATTTTCTTGGCCAAATCATAAATCTTGACTGGTTTGCCCATATCAAGGATAAAGACTTCTCCATCTTTAGCATAAGCACCAGCATGGATAACCAGACGGCTAGCTTCTGGAATGGTCATAAAGTAACGAGTCATGCGGAAGTCTGTTACCGTTACAGGCCCACCTTCAGCAATCTGACGTTCAAAGACTGGAATGACACTACCACGGCTACCAAGAACATTCCCAAAACGAACTGCACAGTAGGTCGATTGGCTACGTTGGTTAAAGCCAGTGACAATCAACTCAGCCACGCGCTTGGTCGCTCCCATAACATTTGGTGGATTGACGGCCTTATCCGTCGAAATCATAACCATCTTAGGCACCTTAGCTTCATCAACAGCCCTAGCCACATTGTAGGTTCCACGGATATTGTTTTTGAAGGCTTCTTTTGGATTGCGCTCCATCATCGGAACGTGCTTGTGGGCAGCCGCATGATAAACAATAGCTGGCTTATACTGCTCGAAGACTTGCAACAAACGGTCATAGTCTTGAATATCTGCAATCACTGGCACATAATCAATTCCTTGGAACTTACGAATTAATTCATGATACACAAGGTAGATTGAGTTTTCCCCGTGACCGAGCAAGACGATACGTTCAGGATTGAAGCGGCTAACTTGACGACAGATTTCAGAACCGATTGAACCACCAGCACCTGTAACTAAGATTGTTTTTCCAGTAAGTTCTGCTCCCAGACGCGATTCGTCAAGACGAATTTCCTGACGGCCCAAAAGGTCTGTGATATCAATCTTCTGGAAGCCTCCACCCGCTTGGTGAAGTCCCTGAACAACTGTTTCAACCTTAGGCATCTTGTAACATTTGACACCTAACTTATTACACATCTGCAGGATACGTTCATATTCTGACGGATCAAGCGACGGAATCGCAACGATTACACGCTCGATTTGATGGCGTTTAGCTAATTCAGGCAGATTGTCATAAGAGCCCAAAACCGGGATACCACCGAGTTTTTGTCCCTTTTTCTTAGCATCCTTATCCAAAATACCAACAAGTTCTAGTTCACTAGTTGGGTGTTGGTAGCTGTTCATAAAGAGGGCTCCACCATCACCAGCACCAATCAAGAAAGTTCGACGGTGTTCCCCATCTCCACTGCCTTTTTTGCGTTTAGAGTAGATTAACTGCCAAGTAATCCGTGGCAATAAAATCAAGAAGGTACTCAACAAGATAAAGAGCACGATAAAACGGATTGAAAAGAGTGGCAAGAAGGCATAGCAGATACTATATGACAAGACGCTGCTCACAGTCACACCAAAAAAGATTTTCATAAAATCCGTAATTTTGCTGTAACGACTAATACTAGCGTTCAACCCCCAAAATCCAATCATCAATTGATAGAGCAGGAAGGCCAAACTCGTATAGATAATGTAGTCAACAGGCGCTGGATTAATCAATCCATAGAATAAAATATAAGATACAATGATGGAAACCACCATACTGAAAATATCAAATATTCCCCAGAAGACCTGTTTTTGTTGTTTATTTAAAATTTCCACCAGATCAATGACATAATCTGTGAGTTTTTTATTCATAGAAATTTACTCCTCCTTAAAAGAGCTGGATGATTATACTCAATGAAAATCAAAGAGCAAACTAGGAAACTAGCCGCAGGCTGCTCAAAACACTGTTTTGAGGTTGTGGATAAGACTGACAAAGTCAGGAACATATATCTACGGCAATGCGACGTTGAAGCGGTTTGAAGAGATTTTCGAAGAGCATTATATTGTTATTATAACACTTTTTCTCTAGTTTACGATTTGTTACAATCTTTTAATTGCTTTTTCGTAACAGTTTCATAAAAATAAACTGTCTGACAAATCCTGGACAAAGAGCAACAACCATCTGAATCGCAACACTCTTAGCATACTCCATGTAAGAAATTTGCCCTCTCTTCAGCATTCGTTGACGAGCCTGACGATAGAGTTTGAGGTAACGCAGTCCCCCACGACGCTCAAACATCCCTGCTCCGACACGAACCCTGCACAAGATTTGATCCAGATTTCCAGTCTTAGCTCCTGCAGCAATCATATTGAGCCAGAGGAGGTCATCCTCCATATAAAGGCCATCCTCATAGTTGCCTGCCTTGAGAACCATATCCTTCTTGAACATAACAGTCATGTGGTTAAAGGCGCTTCTCATTCTTTGATAAGCTACAATATCTGCGTGCTGGGTTGGAACACGACGATAAGAAACAATCTCATCAGGATTGTCAATAAACTCTGCAATATGTCCACCTAATAGGTCGAGGTTGTCCTTCTCCATTAGCTGAACCTGTTTCTCAAAACGGTCTGGAACAGCTATATCATCTGTATCCATACGAGCGATGATATCGTACTGACACTGCAAAACACCATATCGAAGAGCCAGACCCAAACCTTGATTTTGCTCTAAGGGGCAACGCTTAACTGGAATTTCTGACTGGGCTTCCACTTGGTCTAATACCTGATAGAGCTCAGGTGTCAAAGGCCCATCCTCAACCAGAACCAATTCGCTCGGTTTCAGGGTCTGATTTTGAACACTCTCAATAGCATCCTTTAAAAATGTCGGATTTTCCTTGATATATACCGACATCAATACGCTGATTTTTTGCTTTTCAGACACAGTTTTTCTCCAATGTATAGATTTCCTTCCACTATTTTATCATAATTTTCAAGACTTTCCCATTTTTATCTTGAAAGCCAGAAACCTTACTTGACATTATAGTGAAAAAGCCTTAAAATAAGCTGTTATTAAAATCAGTTAGAAGAGGTATTATATGAAAAAGCAATCACTTTTTTTTGTTCCAGGTATTATCCTGATTGGTGTTTCCTTGCGGACTCCTTTTACTGTTTTACCCATTATTTTGGGAGATATTTCGCAAGGGCTGGGAGTCGAAGTTAGTTCACTTGGTGTCCTGACCAGCCTTCCTCTCCTCATGTTTACCCTCTTCTCGTTATTTTCTACCCGATTGGCTCAGAAAATCGGCTTGGAACATCTCTTCACCTACAGCCTTTTCTTCTTGACTATCGGTTCTCTCATTAGACTAATCAATCTACCCCTCCTCTATCTAGGAACCTTGATGGTTGGGGCAAGTATCGCAGTCATCAATGTTCTGCTTCCTAGTCTCATCCAAGCCAATCAACCAAAGAAAATTGGTTTTCTGACCACCTTATATGTAACTTCTATGGGGATTGCGACGGCTCTGGCTTCCTATCTAGCCGTGCCCATTACACAAGCCAGTTCTTGGAAAGGACTGATCATCCTCCTCACCCTGCTCTGTCTAGCAACTTTTTTGGTCTGGCTACCTAATCACCGCTATAATCACAGACTAGCTCCACAAACCAAACAAAAAAGCCAAACAAAGGTCATGCGTAATAAACAGGTCTGGGCAGTTATTGTCTTTGCAGGTTTTCAATCCTTGCTCTTTTACACTGCTATGACTTGGTTACCTACTATGGCCATCCACGCAGGCCTGTCCAGTCACGAAGCTGGCTTGCTGACGTCTATCTTCTCGCTGATCAGCATTCCTTTTTCAATGACCATCCCAAGCCTGACAACCAGCTTATCTACTCGGAACCGTCAGCTCATGCTCACTCTGGTTTCACTAGCTGGTGTGGTCGGCATTTCCATGCTCTTCTTCCCGATCAATCATTTCATTTACTGGCTTGCCATCCATCTCCTCATCGGAACCGCAACCAGTGCCCTCTTCCCTTATCTCATGGTCAACTTTTCACTCAAGACAAGCGCTCCTGAAAAGACAGCCCAATTGTCCGGTCTATCTCAAACAGGAGGCTATATTCTGGCAGCCTTTGGACCGACTCTCTTTGGTTACAGTTTTGACCTTTTCCACTCTTGGGTGCCAGCTGTAGCTGCCCTCTTGCTCGTCGACATCCTGATGACTGTGGCCCTCTTTACAGTGGACAGAGCTGATAAAATCCTCTAAACTTCTAGTTTTAGCTAGAAGTTTTTTATATATAAAAATTTTACACATTTCTCTTGACAGGGCTTTCTTTTAGATGTACAATGTATGTGTAGAAAAATTATATATAAAAATCTTACACATTAGAAAAGGAGGTTCCCCATGTACTTTCCAACATCCTCTGCCTTGATTGAATTTCTCATCTTGGCTGTACTGGAGCAGGATGATTCTTATGGTTATGAGATTAGCCAAACCATTAAGCTGATCGCTAATATCAAAGAATCTACACTCTATCCTATCCTAAAAAAATTGGAAGGCAATAGCTTTCTGACAACCTATTCTAGAGAGTTCCAAGGTCGCATGCGCAAATACTACTCCTTGACAAATGGTGGTATAGAACAGCTCGTGACCCTAAAAGATGAATGGGCACTCTATACAGACACCATCAATGGCATCATAGAAGGGAGTATCCGCCATGACAAGAACTGAATACCTGACTCAGCTAGAACTCTATCTCAAGAAACTACCTGAAACTGACCGCATCGAAGCCATGGACTATTTCAGAGAACTCTTTGACGATGCTGGAGTCGAAGGAGAAGAAGAACTTATTGCTAGCTTAGGAACTCCTAAGGAAGCAGCCCACGAAGTTCTATCCAATCTTCTCGATAAAAAAATCAATGAGGCACCCGCTCAAAAGAATAACCGACAAATTTTGCATATCGCCTTGTTAGCTTTGCTTGCAGCCCCTATCGGTATTCCTCTGGGAATCGCCATCCTCGTGGCCCTGTTCGGAATCCTTGTGGCAGCTTTGACTGTCATTCTGGCTTTCTTTGCGGTTTCCATACTTGGTATCATCGGCGGATTCCTATTTTTAGTTGAAAGTTTCACTGTCCTAGCCCAAGCCAAATCAGCCTTTATCTTGATTTTTGGTGCTGGTTTACTGGCCATCGGTGCTTCTTCGCTGGTTTTACTAGGTATTTCCTATGTAGCTCGTTTCTTCGGTCTACTCATTGTTCGCTTGGTGCAATTTGTTCTTAAAAAAGGAAAGAGAGGTGACCAGTATGCGTAAATGGACAAAAGGATTTCTCATCTTTGGTGTGGTGACTACCGTTATCGGCTTTATCCTGCTTTTTGTAGGTATCCAATCTGACGGGATTAAGAGCCTACTTGCCATGTCCAAGGAACCTGTCTATGATAGTCGGATGGAAGAGCTGACCTTTGGCAAGGAAGTCGAAAACCTAGAGATCACGCTCCACGAACACGCGCTCACCATCACAGACTCTTTCGATGATCAAATCCACATTTCTTACCATCCATCTATTTCTGCTAACCATGATCTTATCACAAATCAGAACGACAAAACTCTAAGCCTCACTGATAAGAAACTGTCTGAAACTCCATTTCTCTCTTCTGGAATTGGCGGGATTCTTCATATCGCAAGTAGCTACTCTAGTCGTTTTGAAGAAGTTATTCTCCGACTGCCAAAAGGGAGAACTCTAAAAGGAATCAACATCTCAGCCAATCGCAGACAAACCAGTATCACTAATGCTAGCCTTGAAAATGCGACCCTCAATACAAACAGCTATATCCTCCGAATTGAAGGAAGTCGTATCAAAAACAGTAAACTCACAACCCCTAATATCGTTAATATCTTTGATACAGACCTTACAGATAGTCAGCTAGAGTCAACAGAGAAGCACTTCCACGCTGAAAATATCCAAGTCCATGGTAAGGTTGAACTAACTGCCAAAAAATATCTCAGAATCATCCTAGACCAGAAAGAAAGCCAACGAATTAACTGGGACATCTCAAGCAACTATGGTTCTATCCACCAATTCACAAGAGAAAAGCCTGAATCAAGAGGTACGGAATTAAGCAACCCTTACAAAACTGAAAAAACCGAAGCCAAGGATCAACTCATTGCTAGAGCTGATAATGATATTGAGCTAATATCCATACCAAACAGACGTTGACAAAAGCGCTTACATCTGCTACTATGGAAGCATATTTATATAACTAAAAAGGAGGTTCTACCATGAAACAAGAATGGTTTGAAAGTAATGATTTTGTAAAAACAACAAGCAAGAACAAGCCTGATGAACAAGCCCAAGATGGTGCAGACAAGGCTGAAGAAAGGATAGCCGATCTCGATACACCAATTGAAAAAAATACTCAGTTAGAAGAGGAAGTCTCTCAAGTTGCAGTCGAACTAGAAAGCCAGCAAGAAGAGAAAATTGAAGCTCCTGAAGACAGTGAATCGAGAACAGAAATAGAAGAAAAGAAAGCATTAGATTCTACTGAGGAAGAGCAAGACCTTTCTAAAGAAACAGAAAAAGTCACTATAGCTGAAGAGAGCCAAGAAGCACTTCCTCAGCAAAAAACAATCTTGAAAGAGCCTCTTCTTATCAGTCAATCCTTAGAAAGTCCCTATATCCCCGACCAAACTCCAAAATCTACGGATAAATGGAAAGAGCAAGTACTTGATTTTTGGTCTTGGCTAGTGGAAGCTCTCAAATCTCCAACAAGCAAGCTTGAAACAAGTAGCACACACAGTTACACAGCCTTTCTCTTGCTCATTCTGTTTTCTGCATCTTCCTTTTTCTTTAGTATCTACCACATCAAACATGCTTACTATGGACATATAGCAACTATGCATAATCACTTCCCTGAACAATTTGCTTCATTAAATCTCTTTTCGATTATCTCTATCCTAGTAGCAACAACACTCTTCTTCTTTTCATTCCTCTTGGGTAGCTTCGTCGTGAGACGATTTATCTACCAAGAAAAGGACTGGACGCTAGAAAAGGTTGTCCAACAATATAGTCAACTCTTGGCAATTCCAATCTTCCTCACTGCTATTGCTAGTTTCTTTGCCTTCTTTGATAGCCTACGATTTACAGCTCTCTTGTGTGTGATTAGCATTGGAATCATTCTGCTCGCTAGTCTCCATATCATTACAAGGCCAAGTCAAGCAAGTGAAACCGACTCCTTCTATCAATTATTCTTGTCTGTCCTTGTGAACGGAGTCATTATCCTCCTCTTCTTTGTAGCTGAAGTGGCACTGATTGGGGATTACCTCCGTATCTTAGCCTTTCTTTAAGATTCAATCCTGTCATCCATGGCAGGATTTTTTCTATGCCAAAAAGCAAGTCGATTGACCTGCTTCTGATTTACTCTTCTTGTGCTAATGTTTTAAAATCTTTGTCTAAGATGGGTTGCACTTCTAATTGATTGGCATCTAGTTGGTGGTAAGATGCTGATGGTAGTGACTCTAGGAATTTTGCATAGTCCAAGCGAGCGATAGCTTCATAGTCTTCTGGTTTAGAGCCGTCTCCTGTGATTTGAACCAAGTCAATCTCCCACTGCACTTCCTTATCCACCAATTGCTCAATATAGGCTGCAGGAACAAATGGTTCTCTCGGTAAAACAGTCTTGACGCCTTGAGCTAGATGGTAAACACCGTGCACTTGGCCTTCTCCATCCTGATAAAAGGAAACTCTTGCAAAGTAAGCATCTGTCTCTTGAACCGCACGTACACGCGCTTCAAATTGAGCCAAGCCATCTTCCTCTAAAAAGCTTTTCAAATCCTCATGACTAAAGAAAACAGGATTAAAAATTCCTTGGCAAATCGTAAAACGGGCTGCAGTGTCTGCTAGATAGGCTTGAATACTTGCTTGGAAATAAGCTTCAAAATCAAAACTATCTAATCCTTCAATCTCAGTTCCTGTATAAGCAAGCAAAGCATCTAAAAATGATTTGATAATCTCCCAGTCTGTCTTCGTTAGTAGCTCAGGAAGATCGACACGGTAAGCCTTTTGACCATCAGCATAACTGACCTTAAAAAGAAATTGTGATTGCCCCACTATCGCACACTCGATATACTCGAGACGATTAAGAGGCTGACGGAGATAAACCGCATCATAGCTATGTGACTCCAAACCATCTACCAAGGCCAAGATAGACTTGGCAGTCAAAATTTCCTGTTCTCCTAAAATGCTCTGTTTATTTGGAATAAAAAATGTTTTCGTCATAACTGGACTCCTTTGAAATCGTTTACATATAGTATACCCTATTTTCCTGAAAGATACAGAAACAAATTTTAGATTTTTGAGTAAAAAGCATAGAAAAACAGCCCCTGAGGACTGTTTAATCTTATACAGTAGCTGCTTGATCCAAGCTTTCACCGATAGCGGCTAGACGCTCGACAACTTCAGCTTGTGTCAATTCATTTTCTGAAACATAGCGGTTACGTGGGTGAACACGGCACTCGTGTGAGCATCCACGAAGGTACTTGTCTTCATTTTCTTCTGATGTCAAGATACGACGGTTACAGAATGGATTTCCACAGTTGACATAGCGTTCACATGGTGTTCCATCAAACCAGTCTTTTCCTACGATGGTTGGGTTGACATGGTTGACATCAACGGCGATACGCTCGTCAAAGACGTATATTTTTCCATCCCAAAGCTCGCCTTGAACTTCTGGGTCTTTACCGTAAGTTGCAATTCCTCCGTGCAATTGGCCGACATCTTTGTAGCCTTCACGAACCATCCAGCCTGAGAATTTCTCACAGCGAACGCCACCTGTACAATAAACCACGACACGCTTGTCCATGAATTTTTCTTTGTTATCACGAACCCATTGTGGCAACTCACGGAAGTTGCGGATATCTGGGCGGATAGCCCCACGGAAATGTCCTAGGTCGTACTCATAATCGTTACGTGTGTCAAGGACAACGGTATCTTCGTCAAGAAGAGCTTCTTTGAACTCTTTTGGAGACAAGTAAGCACCTGTTGTTTCAAGTGGGTTGATGTCGTTGTCAAATTCGTTGTCTTCCAAACCGAGGTGGACAATTTCTTTCTTGTAGCGAACAAACATCTTCTTGAAGGCTTGTTCATTTTCTTCGTCAATCTTGAACCAGAGGTCTTCCATGCCTGGGAGGCTGTGAACGTAGTCCATGTATTTTTGAGTTGTTTCGTAGTCACCTGAAACTGTTCCGTTAATTCCCTCGTCAGCGACTAGGATACGGCCTTTAAGGCCGATTGATTTACAGAAAGCCAAGTGGTCTGCAGCAAATTGCTCTGCATTTTCAATTGGAGTATAAAGGTAGTAAAGTAAGACACGAATATCTTTTGCCATAAGATTTGTTCTCTTTTCTATTCTTAAATTTTCAGAATTTTTCATCTAACTATACTAGTATACCTGCTTGAGAAAACGAATGCAATTTATTTGACTGGAAATTGTAGAAAGGGATTTATCCCTGCATTTCATTAGAAACCATAGCGAATCGCAGATAATTCTCTTAATTTCTTTATCTGCTCGGCTTGACTTTCTGACAAACTCAGCTTGTTATCAATCAACACACGTGAGATATCAACATTCATCTGACTCAGAATAAACGGAGTAGATGTCCCATCGTCCTTTAATCGTCTTTTATAACTCACTAACTGATTTTTCAAGGGAGCAAGTTGAGACGTATCCTTTATATCTTCCAATAGATGATTTATGATCGTCATGGCTTCACAACGCCTTTCACTTCCTCCTGCAAACCATTTTAATGGTGTCATACTCATTTACCTCCTGAAATATTTGAAAAATTATCATTCCTAACTCTCATGCTAATATTTTACCCAAACACCCTGTGTAAAAAAGTCAGCAAAAATGGTAGGGTCACTAGAATACTATGGATAACATAAAACGCATAGCAGGATTGAAGTTTGAAAAAATAAAACTTAATCTTAACTACCGATTTAGCAACTGATCTAGCAAGCAACAATAAACCATCTCATTAGAATACTAGGCCTATCTAGACTGAAATTAAATTTTTGTTTAGAGGCTGGACAAAAACTCAATTTCAGGAGAAAACGAAGTAAATCTTCCCACAATAAAGCTGACATGATAAAAATCCTCATCGCTCCAAACAACACTATCCATGAAAGATTCATGAGTATGATCATCGGTAAAATCAAGACTCCCTAAAATCACATCTGCCAATTCTCCTAATGTTTCTTTTTTAGAAATCTGTATATTCCTGTAGCAACCTTTTCCAAGTTTTACGGAAATAACACCTCTCTTTTATTTTAGCATTAATTTGTCTAACTAGATCAGGTATAAATAGGAAAATGTACAGAAATTTTATGTTTCACGAGAAACACTCTATATCATCTATTATAAAAATGAGAGTATTAGGTATCTATCTGCTTGTCAGATAGTAGACCTACACTCTATCCCCATAGCAATTCACAAGTTTTTCCACAATTTGTTAATAACTAACTTAAAGTGTTTTTAACTTCCAAATTTATAGGAAATAATATGTGTTTGGTCTATTAAATAGATTCAGTGAACTAATAGTACAGCAGAACACTGACAGTTATCCACACTTATCCACAACCTGTTAGTAACTTTTGTGAATAGTCTTATTTAAGCTAAGACTTATCTCTCACGAACACTAAAAAGAGCCTGACTCCAGGCTCTTTTTAGTCTATTATTTCTTCTCAGCACGTAGAGCTGACAAGATTTGTGTACGGATATCATCCACACCATTTGGCGTATTTGGCAAAAAGATCGTTTGATTTCCTTTAGAAGCAAAGGTATTCAAGGTATCCAAGTACTGGTTAGTCAAAAGGATTGACATGATTTGCTCTTCCGTCATACCAACATTGGCTTCCTTGAGTTCTGTGATAGACTCTGCCAATCCATCCACAATCGCCTTACGTTGTTGGGCAATCCCCACACCATGGAGGCGGTCTTTTTCTGCTTCGGCTTCAGCTGCAGTGACGATTTTAATCTTGTCGGCTTCCGCTAATTCTTGCGCTGCAACCCGCTTACGTTGCGCTGCATTGATTTCATTCATGGATTGCTTGACTTCTGCATCTGGCTCTACCTTAGTAATCAAGGTTTTCACGATAATATAACCGTAAGTAGTCATTTCTTCTGCTACTTGGTGTTGAACCTCAAGGGCAATCTCATCTTTTTTCTCAAACAATTCATCCAAGGTTAATTTTGGAACAGAAGAGCGAAGAGCGTCTTCGATATAAGATTTAATCTGAGATTCTGGACGCATGAGTTTATAGTAGGCATCTGTCACGCTCTGCTCATTAACACGGTACTGAGTCGCTACATTCATCATAACGAACACATTGTCCTTGGTCTTAGTCTCAACCACAATATCACTTTGCAACAAGCGCAACTGAATCCGCGCTGCAATCGAGTCAATCCCAAAAGGCAAGCGAATATGAATGCCGCTATTGGCAACCTTTTGGAATTTCCCAAAGCGTTCAATAATTGCCACCGACTGCTGACGAACCACATAAACTGTACTCAGTGTGACTATCACCAATAGGAGCACACAAACCACCACAAAAATCATCAAAAATGTTGTTATCATCGCGACGACCTCCATCATTATTTTTTTCTGTATTATAGCACATTTAAAGAAGGATGTGCAGTTTTTACTGCGATTTTTTCTGAAATGTCAATAATTAGAGGTGAATTGTCACATTATCGTCTAATCTCTTGCTAAAACAACTCTTTATAAAAGGCAATCGTTTCTTCTAAGGTTGGCATAAATGGGTTTCCTGGTGCGCAGGCATCAATCAAGGCATTCTTAGAAAGGTATTCAAAGTCGAAATCTTTTTCTTCAATACCAAGTTCAGTCAATTTCTTAGGAATACCTACTGTTTCAGAAAGCTTCTCAATCTCAGCAATCGCATAATCGGCACACTCTTCATCTGATTTATCCTCTACATGGAGTCCCAAGGCTTTAGCAACATTGCGGAAAGCTTTCGGAACACGTTTAGCATTTTCACGTTCTATAACTGGTAGCAACATGGCACAGCAAACACCGTGTGGCAAATTATATACTGCGCCGAGTTGGTGAGCCATTGAGTGAACATAACCAAGACCTGCATTGTTAAAGCTCATACCCCCAAGGAAGATGGCATTGACCATACCTTCACGCGCTTCAATGTCATGTCCGTTTGCCACTGCACGAGGAAGGTATTCCTTGATAAGCTCAATAGCTCCGATAGAGAGTTTCTTAGTCACATCATAAGCACCAGGTGTTACCAAAGCTTCAACAGCGTGAGTCAAAGCATCCATACCTGTCGCTGCAGTCAAGCCTTTAGGCTTAGAGAGCATCAATTCAGGATCATTAACAGAAATCAAGGCAAGGCTATTCTTGTCAACCATTACCATCTTAACCTTGCGCTCTTCGTCCGTAATCACATAGTTAATAGTAATTTCTGCAGAAGTTCCTGCCGTTGTATTGATAGCCACAACTGGCAAGCCTTTTTTAGCAGACTTATGAAGCCCTTCATAATCCTGTGGTTTTCCTCCATTTGTAGCTATGATAGAGATACAACTAGCTGCATCCTGTGGAGAGCCCCCACCAAGACTGATGATAAAGTCACAGCCATGTTCTTCTAAAGCAGCTACCCCATCTGTGACATTCTTACAAGTAGGGTTTGGCTCTACATCGCTAAAGATGACATATTCGATTCCTTCTGTATCTAGCGGTTTTAAAACCTTAGGCAAAATGTCACTGCCTTCGATGTACTTATCTGTCACCAAAAGTGCCTTTTTATAGCCAAGTTCCTTGATATAAGGACCTACTTCATTTACAACACCTTTACCAATAAGGTTGACTGCCGGAACGTAAAATGTCGCCATATAATTTTCCTCCTGCGCCTCCGCGCTATATATTTAACATCATTATATTACTTTTTGTATTCGTTTTCAAATATTTGTGAAATGTTTAACAAATATTTTTAAAAGGAGTGAAATTTGATTATTCTTTATGAGATTCTTTTCCATCAACAAACAAAGCAATTAGAACAGATTTTAAAATCATAGCATACGAGAGCTTGCGAGAACCACCTGATTTCGCCTCCTCAATTTAATTAAAAAAAGGAAGTGCTACATATGCTAGAAACTTTACTCACAGTTTTTCTAGCTCCGTTGCTTATCAGTGTACTATCTAAGCTTTTCAAGCTGTTGTTAAATACACAGAACAAGTAACGGTTAACCTTTTAATAGGATAGAAAAAAATCATTGGATGCACTGGTATCCAATATTTCAAGAATTAAGCAATGTTGATGATCTAAATTTGATGTGGTATAATATTTTTGTCATCGGTTACCGATTACGTTCCTATGGGTTCGTGAGAGGAGGTGAAACTAATGAGCCTTATCATAGAGCTCGCTCTTACTATTATAGCGGATGTCATAGCTGGAATTATCTTGTATTTCGTCTGCAGATGGCTAGATAGTAAGGAGTAGACCGAGTGACTAGCCTATAAACACCCGTTAAATCGCTAAGATACGTCAAAAAAGCCCTTAACTATGGCAGTAGTTAGGGGCTTTGGTGTTCTAATGAACCTTATCAACTAACTACATTTTAGCATATAAGTCCTAATATTTCAAGAGTTTTATTTATTTTTTAAGTTCCCTTAGATATCTGAAAGGTCTATAATGAAGTTATACTCAATGAAACTCAAAGAGCTAACTAGGAAGCTAACCGCAGGCTGCTCAAAACACTGTTTTGAGTTTGTAGATAAGACTGACGAAGTCAGTCACATCTATACGGCAAGGCGACACTGACGTAGTTTGAAGAGATTTTCGAAGAGTATTACCATCTAGTACCAAAAAACCGACCAGCTCTTATGAGCTAGTCGGTTTCTCATCAATGCGCCAACATTTCTTGGGCGATTTCTTGTCCAGATAAGTTATCTGGATAGTAGGTTGGCCAGTTGTCCATTTCTTCAAAGAGGGCTTCTTGGCTTGTGCCTCCAAAGAAGATATGGAAATGTTCTGCCTTAACTGGGGCGATATTATGGTCACTAAACTGAACATATTTGAATTGTCCAGCGTCAGCATCTGTGGCTTCAAAGAGGAAGCGAACACCACGATTGCCTTTCTTGTAAGTCAAGATTTTCTTGCCAACATACTTGTAGGTGAATTTCTTACTTTGTCCACCTTGAACAAATTCCATAGTGTTATCAGTGATATTGATCTTAGTCACATCTGTCTGGTAGCCTTTTGTATAGTAGGCCTTGTACTCAGCCTGGGTCATCTTACCAGTCAACTTGGCCTTGTAGTCAAAGACTTGATCAAAAATACCATCTTCAAGGAAAGGATAAACTGATTGCCAGTTACCTACATAGTCACTCAAGGTGCGGTCCTTGACATCTGCATCCTCAAAGTAACCATTTTGAACTGTCTTGGTATCCTCTGCCTTTTCAGGCTCAATTGCTGGGCCTTCTTGGTCTGTTGTTTGTTTCAAATCCTTGAGGTTTTTCTCCATGATAGAGATGTAATTTTCTCCAGCCTTGGTATCCTCTTCTGTCAGACTTTCCAAAGGATTGAGGACATCAGTTTTGACACCTGCCTCTTTTGAAAGTGTGTTAGCAAGAGCTTGTGAGGCATTTTCTTCAAAGTAGATATAGGCAATTTTATTTTTCTTAACGTACTCTGTCAATTCTGCCAAACGAGCAGCTGATGGCTCTGCATCTGGAGAGAGACCTGAGATTGCGACTTGCTTGAGTCCATAGTCCAAAGCAAGGTAGTTAAAGGCTGCGTGCTGAGTCACAAAGCTCTTTTGTTTAGCTTGAGACAGACCTTCTGCGTAAGCCTTATCCAGGGCTTGCAATTTTTCGATATAGGCAGCTGCATTCTTTTCAAAGGTCTCTTTTTTATCAGGATAATCTGCTGACAAGCTATCACGGATGTGCTCTACAAGTTTGATGGCACGGACTGGTGACAACCAAACATGGGGATCATACTCATGATGATGACCTTCTTCTCCATGGTCATGGTCTCCCTCTTCTTCCTCGCCACCTGGCAAGAGCAACATATCGCCTGTTGCCTTGATGGTTTTCACCTTTTTCTTATCCAAAGTATCTAGCAATTTAGGGACCCATGTTTCCATGTTTTCATTTTCATAAACGAAAGTATCTGCGTCTTGGATTTTGGCAACTGCCTTGGCAGACGGTTCGTATTCATGAGGTTCTGTACCAGCACCGATGAGGAGTTCTACATTAGCAGTATCTCCTGCGACTTGCTTGGTAAATTCATAGACAGGGTAAAAAGTTGTCACGATATTTAATTTGCCATTAGCCTGTTTTTGATTGGAACAAGCCACTAAAAACAAGGCACATAGACTGGCGAGTAATAAGCTAATTTTTTTCATGTTCTTCTCCTATTTGATAAAACGTCTTACTAAACTGATTAGCAAGAAAACAGTTACAAAAATAATAGTAATACTTGCACTTGCAGGTGTTTCTGCATAGTAGGAAATGTAAAGTCCTGCCACCATTCCCAAAAATCCAATAGCACTGGCAAGCAGCATAACCGATTTAAAGTTTTTCCCCAGACGCAGGGCAATACTAGCTGGCAAGACCATAATGGTCGATACCAGAAGAGCTCCCGCAGCTGGAATCATAAGGGCAATGGCCACCCCCGTCACCATGTTAAAAAGAATGGACATGGTACGAACTGGCAAGCCATCCACAAAGGCCGTATCCTCATCAAAGGTCAGGATATACATAGGACGAAGGAAGAGGAAGGTCAAAATCAAGACAACCGCCGCAATGACAAAGAGGGAAATGACCTGCTCTTCGCTAATAGTCACGATTGAGCCGAAAAGGTACTGGTCCAAACTCATAGAACTCGAGCTTTTACCCTTGCTCATGACAATCAGAGAAACAGCCAGACCTGTTGACATGAGGATAGCTGTCCCGATTTCCATAAAGTTCTTGTAAACCGTACGGAGATACTCCAGGAAGACTGCCGCAATCAAGACAATAGCAATAGTAGAAATAGTCGGAGAAATCCCCAGAACCAGACCAAAGGCTACACCCGAAAGCGAGACGTGGCTAAGGGTATCACTCATCAAACTCTGACGACGCAAGATAAGGAAGGTTCCCAATACTGGCGAGAAAAGACTCATAGCAATAACGGCCAGAAAGGCACGCTGCATAAAGTCATAAGATAATAAACTAAGCATGGCCTACCTCCTGATCATTCTCATGAACGTTGAAACAACGCCATGGCGAGTCTTGATTACGGACTAGATGGATATTGCGGTCCGCATAGTCCTTAACTTCTTCAGGGTCATGAGTAATCATCAAAACAGCCTTGCCATGATGGTGGGCGCTGTGGTGCATGAGTTCGTAAAATTCGTTTTTACTTCCTGCATCCATCCCCGTTGTCGGCTCATCTAGGATAAACACATCTGGGTCCGAAGCAAACATACGCGCAATCACCGCTCGCTGCTTTTGTCCTCCAGATAGAGACCCCAAGCGTTTGTCTCGGTGTTCCCACATACCAACTGAGTCCAGACTGGCCTTGATATGTTCCTCATCATGAGCATTCAAGCGACGGAACCAACCCTTTCGCGGATAGCGGCCCGACTTAACAAATTCATAAACCGTACTTGGAAAACCTGCATTAAAACTGGCAATCTGTTGAGGAAGATAGGCTATTCTCAATTTTTTTCCCTGGGTATTTGTCTTTGAAATAGTCACCTTACCAATGCGTGGTTGGAGGATTCCAAGACTGGCCTTAATCAGTGTCGTCTTAGCCGCTCCATTTTCACCTGTCAAGGTAACAAATTCCCCACTATCAACACTATAATTGATATGTTCAAGAACGGGCTCTTTATCATAATAGAAGGATAAATCCTCTACCGTAATATATCTCATTATTTGATTTCTCCTACTAAAGCAGTCAAAAACCGCTGGATCACTTTTTGTTCATTTGGAGTAAACTGAGTCGCAACTTGTTCATAGGTTAAAAGTGTATGCTCATGGTGATGATGGTGCTCCTCAGCAATTGGACGAGCCAAATCAGTCAACTGATAAAAAATCACACGCGCATCCTTAGGATCTTTAGATGTCTCCAGCATCCCTTCCTTGACCAAAGACTTAATGGCCTTGGTCACTGCCGCCTGACTGACATTGAGACGGCGAGCCAATTCTGAATTGGTTAAAGATTCCTCTGACAAAAGCATGAGAATGTGCTCCTGAGTATTGGTCAGGGCTACCTCACTAGTGCAATGACCTATTAGGATTTCATGCTGATTTTCCGCCTGCAAAATCACCTCATTTAAAAAGGCATCGATATCCTTCGCTAGCTGTCTCATATCTGACTCCTTTCCTTTTAGACTTCTCTTTTTTAAGAGAAAATACTATTCTTTAAAAAAAATTATTTACTGGTTAATTATATCACAACCAAAAAAAGAGTCAAGAAAAAACGTGAAAATAGGCTTCATTCTTGAACTCTTCTATATTATGATCTATTGAAATTCTTTGACATCTCCATCATAAGTCGCCCAATCTTTGCTGAAAAAACGCTCATTCAGATGATAAGTCGGAGCTGGTGTGGGATTGGATAGGAAAGGATCAACTGCCTTGTCAAAAGCCAACCAACCCAACCAACCAAGGTGAATGGTATCCTTCATAAAGAAAGGCTCCCCGCCATCCTTAGAAAAATCTGCTATATTGGTAAAACCTTGACTTTCTAACTGGTAGCGAATCTTTTGCACCGTTTGTTGGTACATATCCTCTCGTAGACCAGCGTAGTCCATCCATTTTTTATTAACAGGCGGAAGGATAAAAATCGGGTTTACCTTGGATTTAGAAAACTGGGTTAACACCAACTGCAAGTCATTATATTCTGGCGACTTGAGGTAGGTAAAGTTTTTCTGAGAATCCTTTAATTTATTCAAATCCTTTTTAATCTGCGTATTATAGAAATAATTTTCCATTCCCAGATCATTATTGGAAGTATTCTTTTCTGCATCTGCTTTGACAACATCTTCTATGGCTTGATAAGAAAACTGGTCTGGCAAGGTCTTTAAATACTTAGCTACATGCTTATCGTATTTGAAATAGCCTCTAACCGAAAACTGACCAAAAAAGGAAGCTTGGCGTTCATTAAAACGAGCCAATAATTCAATCATTTCATTGTCTGCCGTCGACAATTCTTCTTTACTTGCCAACTTCTGAACCAGATCCTTCATAGCTACATTTGGAAACTGCTGCAGTAAGCGGGTCGCTGCATATTGACTAGCCTGATCTCCAGATTGATGTTCCAGAAAACTCGTCAACTGATCCCCATTAAAATACTGCTGGAAGGCTGCTGGCTCATAGCCATTTTTACTAAACCACTGGGGCGAGATGACATATACAACTTGTTTATTCTCCAGTTGTGGCAACATCTGTTGCATCCCAAAATACTGGTTGAGCGATGCAGCTCCCCTCTGTCCTAAAAGATAGGGGCGATAAGAGCGGTTGTATTTCTCAGCCAATACCGCAGGATGGGCACCGTCAAAACGAAGCCATTCACTGGACCCTAGAAAAGGAATAAAACGCATATTTGGATCTGTAAGAGCCCTTACTTTTTGGCTTCTCTCTTTAAAACTCTCTACACTAACAGAAGCCGCCGAATATTTCTCCTCCGTCAGATTATGGCTTGTTGTACTTGGATAAAAAAAGATGAGTAGAAGAACCAAAAATCCAGCTATGAAGATGGGCCCGAAAATCATCCATAAGCGTTTAAGCATTTTGTAGCTCCACAATACCAGCTATGATTTTATTGGCTGTATTCCAGTCGTCGCGACCAAACTCTGTTACAGGGACACGAATGTCAAAACGGTTTTCAATCTCCACAATCAACTCAACCGTTCCCATACTATCCAAGACACCGGCATCAAAAAGATCTTCATCCATCATGTCAGAAACATCTTCCATAAACAACTCATCAATAATTTCAATAACTTCTGATTTGATATCCATTTTTTATATCCTTTTATTTTTTAAACCATAAATCATTCAAAAATCCAGAAAAGATTAAGAATGACAGCATGACGACATGGAAGGTGACAACCATGCCAAGCAACTGAATCCAGCGATTCTCAGGTAGAGCAGCTTCCCCTGCTTTTTTCCGCTCCTTATTGAGCGTCTTTTTCTTGCGAACCCAGGCGTCATTGATTACCAGCCCAATCCCATGAAAGAGTCCATAGGCGATATAGTACCAGGTCACACCGTGCCAAAATCCCATAATCAGCATATTTACAATATAGGCCACGCTTGAGGTTACATTACGATTCTTAAAGACCTTCTTTCTGGTCAACACCATCACCATTCGCATAAAGACAAAGTCACGGAACCAGAAAGAAAGGCTCATATGCCAACGATTCCAAAACTCTTTTAAATCCCTTGATAAAAAAGGCTTATTAAAGTTGATGGGGCTACGGATTCCCATTAAGTTTGAGATAGCCAAGGCAAACATAGAGTAACCTGCAAAATCAAAGAAAAGCTCCAAACCAAAGGTATACATAACTGCCAAGGCATAGGGGTTAAAGAAGCCACCTGACTGCAGGGCTAGATTCTTCAGAGGAGGTAGTAAGGTTTCTCCTAAAACATGAGCCAGGATAAACTTGTACAAAAATCCCCACATGATATAGCGAACAGATTCATCCAGCATATCCATCAACTCATCCCGCTCAGGAATGGTCTGATAATTTTCATTAAAACGCTTAAAGCGATCGATTGGGCCACTCGAGAAAGTTGGCATGAAGAGAAGGAATCGGAGGAATTCCCAGAGGGTAAAATCCTTAATCACTCCATCTCTCAGCTCGATGATAATCCCAACCGAACGAAAGGTCAGGTAAGAAATTCCCAAAAAGCCAAGCAAAGACTGCGTTCCATTGATAGCCGGCTGCACCTTGACAAAGATAATCGGAAGGAGGGACAGAAAACTAACTAGGTAGAAGACCCACTTGCCATCCTTACTTTTTCGATAATGCTTGTAGAAGAGTACGAGCAATATTTCCCAGCAAAGGTAAATACCCAAGGCAACCAACTGATTGGTCTTCCCACCTACCAACATGGTGACGATAAAGAAGAGACTAACCAATACCTCGTACCAGGCAAAGCGTTTCTTGAAAAAGAGGCCGATAAAGATGGGCAAGGTTGCAGCAATCACATAGACAAAATACTGAGGATTCCCATATGGCTCTAAATGAGGAAGCTGTTGAAAGAACTCCATCATCTCTTGTTCACCTCGTTAATCAATCCTTTGATGTCAATCTTTCCATTTGGAGTCAGTGGCAAACTGTCTCGATAAAGGAATTTAGACGGCATCATGTAGGACATCATGATATCTGTTAAATCTTCCTTGATAGCCTTGGTAATATCGATATCACGCTCAAACTGCTCACGAACACCGTCTTTCAAGATGACATAAGCCAATAGATTTTGCACCTTGTGGTCTTTATTATAACGTGGCACAGCTACAGCAGACTCGATAAAGCGAGACTTATTGAGGTTTTGAGAGACATCTTCTAACTCAATGCGGTAACCGTTGAACTTAATCTGGAAGTCCATGCGTCCACCATAGAGAAGCAAGCCCTCATCTGTCATAGTTCCTACATCCCCTGTGTGGTAGGCCGGCAGACCTTCGAATTCAAAGAAAGCTTCTGCCGTTTTTTCAGGATTATTCATATAGCCTTTTGAAACAGCTGGCCCAGAAACAATGATTTCTCCTTGCTCACCATTTGGAACTTTCTTACCTTCCTCATCAATGATAAAGGTTGGAGAATCAGCCTTAGTATAGCCGATTGGCAGGCGTTTGAGAGTCGCCAACATCTCATCAGTGACGGCAACTGCTGACAAAGCTACCGTCGCTTCTGTTGGTCCGTAGGCATTGATAATACGGGCATTTGGGAATCGCTCGCGTAGTTTTTGAGCTGTTTTGACTGTCAATTCTTCACCATCAAAGTAGAAATGCGTGATTCCTGGCATTTTCTCACTATTAAAGGCTTCAGACAACATGGCCATATCTGCAAAAGAAGGGGTTGATGTCCAGATAGCGATTGGCAATGAAAAGATGGTCGCAAAGAGTTGCTTAAAGTCCTGAGTAATAGCTGAAGGAAGAGCGAAGAGCGTACCACCCAGTGCCAAGGTCGGCGCCCAGTACATGACAGACAGGTCAAAAGAATAAGGTGGCTGAGCCAGCATTTGCGGACGACTTGGCGTCGCAAATTCCTTATCCGTAATCATCCAGTTGGTAAAACTGAGGAGGTTATCATGGGAAATCTGCACTCCCTTAGGCTTACCAGTCGTACCAGAAGTAAAGATAATGTAGTAGTTATCATCTCCCTTGACTGGATGCGTGATCTCATAGCTAGTCCCTTGAGCAAAGGCTTCATGAACCTGAGCTAGATTCAACATCGGTGTAGAAATCTGCTCCAATGGAAAATCTGAGATGGCAATAATCAAGCTTGGCTCTGCTACTTCTAAAATAGCCGAAACTCTCTCCAAGGCCGAATGGCTATCAATCGGAATGTAGGCATGACCTGACTTAGTCAGCGCTACAAATGTTGCCAACATTTCATATTCTTGGCCTCCAAAGACAACCACAGGAGACTTCTCTGGTAAATCCAGTTGATCGATGGCTGCAGCCAAACTATCCGAATCAGCCTTTAAATCTCCATAAGTGTGTTCCTGTCCCAAAACATTGTAAACAGGATAGCTAGGCTGTGTCTGAGCAAAATGCTCAATGGTTTCAATCATATCTACTATTGGTTTATTTGACACAATAGGGATTCTCCTTCAAGTTAAAATTCATTATAGATAAAGCTTCCTTGACCCTGACCAAGATAGCTAAAAAAGTAAAGCAGCCCCAGAAAGATAAGAAAATACAAGGCTGTCCGACCAAGAAAGAGGTACAATTCTTTTCTCTGTTTCATCAAGAAAAACCATTCATTTCTGTAATTTTTAGCTAAAATAAGAGTGATTCTTACTAGCTTATTTTTCTACCATTGTACCACTTTATATAGTATTTTTTCAATTGTTTGCCGTAGATTTTCATTATATTTAAGCTAATTTTAAAATTATGCGGTTTTTCTATGTATATTTTTAAAAAAGCCTGAGATTTTCATCTCAAGCTTTATCAACATAATTGTTTTCTAGATTAGAAAAGTGAGAATACAAGCACGGCCAAGGCTGCACCGATAACAGGTCCCACAACAGGAATCCAGGCATAAGACCAGTCTCCGTCTCCCTTGTTTGAAATTGGAAGGATACTGTGCATGATACGAGGTCCAAGGTCACGTGCAGGGTTCAAGGCATAACCTGTTGTCCCACCTAGTGATAGACCGATACCGACAATCAAAGTTCCCACTGCAAAGGTTCCGATACCTGCCTGAAAATCGTAAAGCCCCAAAGCAAAGATTGTCAACACCAAAACAAAGGTGCCAAGGATTTCACTGATCAAGTTAGAAACTGTATCCTTGATGGCTGGACCAGTGCTGAAAGTAGCCAAAATATTGCCTGCATTTTCTTCTGCCTCATAATGCGGTTTGAATTGCAACCAAACCAAAATCTGACCGAGCATAGCCCCTGCGAACTGAGCTAGGATGTAAGGGAAAACGGAAGCCCAAGGCAAACCACCTTTCAAGGCCACACCAATGGTCACAGCTGGGTTTAAATGAGCTGGACTGAGTTTTCCAGATACAAATACTGCAACTGCAACTGCAATCCCCCAACCCATAGTAATCACAATCCAACCTGAACTGTTGCTCTTAGTTTTCGGAAGAACCACACCTGCAACAACACCATTTCCTAGAAGAATCAGGATTAAAGTCCCCAAAAATTCTCCAAATAATTCATTCATCATTTTTCTGTCTCCATTAAAAAGAAGGGGCGGGCGACAAGGAATGCTGCCCTCCGCCTCTTTTCCTTTTTCTTAATTTTTTAATTCTGCTAAATCGTTGTTAGCGAGAGCTGATTCGACATCATCACGGTAAGCTGCTTTTTCTTCTTCAGTCCAGTCATAGAATCGTCCCATTTCATCCAAAACTGGCTCAACGATACTATCCAAACTATCACGCATAAAGAGCATGTGGTTGGTACGACGAAGGAGGAAGTCAACTGGGCTAAGAGCCAACTCATTGCGCATTGCATAGTGAAGAGACAAGGTGTCTGCCAAACTGAGTCCTGGCGCTTGTTCCAAACTATGAGCAAGAGCAAAGACTTTCGGTGCATTTGAACCGTAAAGATTTGCTAGATAGTGAGCTTCCTTACTATCCAAACCACGTGACACTCCAAGTTGCGCAAAGGCTTCGATTTCTGAATCCACATTTGCTGGATTCAATTCTCCACCTGAAACAGGATAAGTCTTAGAGTTGATGAGTTTAAAGCTACGATCAAACTCTGCTTTGAGGATGTCAACTACGCGCTCCATAGCCCCTTCTGCCATCTTACGGTAGTCTGTGATTTTACCACCAGCAAGAGTCAAGAGACCATTATCATCACGGTCCAAGCTAGAACCACGTGAAACTGCAGATGGATCCAAATGTTTCTCAGATGTGCTACTTTCAAGCTTGCTGACAGCAGATTCAACATCTTCACGCGTTTTTTCTTTCGATAGATAAGCTTCGACAGTCGCAATCAAGTTATTGAAGCTTTCATCGCTGATGGTTCCGTTATTTCCACCATTGTAGTCAGAAGCGCTATTGCCTGCAATCAATGGACGAAGACCTGCCCAGCTGCTTTCGATATCATCAATGGTGATGTTAGCTTCTGGGAAGCGATTGTTGACAATGCCAAGCAGATAGTCTACATCTTCTTGAGTCACTTTTGGATGTTCCAAATCACCTGTGTAGTCAGTATCAGTTGTACCAAAGTAAGTCTTGTTTTCACGTGGAAGTACAAAGACCATACGACCGTCACCCAAACCTGTATCAAAGTAAACTGGCTGTGAAACCTTGATTTTGCTTGAATCCACTACCAAGTGAACTCCCTTAGTTGGACGCATTTGTGAGAATTGGGTTCCCTTATTAGACAAATTGCGTACTTTGTCGCTCCAAGGACCTGTCGTATTGATAACCAGACGAGCCTTGATTTCAAAGACTTGGTCTGTCAACAAATCACGAGCTACCACACCTGTAATCTTGCCACTTTCGTCAAATAGGAAGCCTTCTGCTTTAACGTGGTTGGCAATGAGGGCACCATCTTGGTTGGCACGTTTGATATTTTCAATCACGAGACGCGCATCGTTGTTACGGAAGTCAAGGTAAACCCCACCTCCTACCAAACCTTCTTTCTTCAAGTTTGGCTGACGTTCCAAGACTTCTTCCTTACTCAAAACCTTGTTAGCAGCTGGTGTGTTGTTGACTCCTGCCAAAAGGTCGTACAAGTCCATAGCTACTTTAAGACGGAAGAGGCTAAAGGTTGCTCCATCTTCATCGTAAACTGGCAAGAGCATTGGATCTGGTTTTGGAATATGTGGAGCGATTTGTTGAACCACTGCACGTTCTGAAACAGTATCTGAGACTACTTCTACGTCAAATTGTTTGAGGTAGCGAAGACCTCCGTGAACCAATTTAGTTGAACGGCTAGATGTTCCTTCTGCGAAGTCCTGCATTTCAATCAATCCAGTGTCAAGACCACTGGCTGCAGCCTGCAAGGCTACACCAGCACCGGTGATTCCTCCACCGATAATCAAGAGGTCCAAGGTACGTTCTTGCATTTTTTGAATTGATAATTCACGTGTTTTCTTTGAAAATTCCATATTTACACACTTTCTAACTAAGTCGCTTTATTCTTCCAGTATTAGTCGTCTACTTCCGCAAAGACTTGGGTTGCTTTTACAGCCTTCTTCCAGCCCTTGTAGAGTTGTTCCTTGCGCGATTCGTTCATAGATGGCTCAAAGAGTTCTCCTGTCTCGTTCAAGAGTTTCAACTCATCCAAGTCCTTCCAGTAACCTACTGACAAACCTGCTAGGAAGGCTGCCCCCAGAGCTGTTGTTTCCAAGTTTTTGGCGCGTGCGATATCGATTCCCAAAATATCAGCTTGGAACTGCATGAGGAAATTGTTCATAGCTGCACCACCGTCTACTTTCAAGACTTGGATAGCTGTTTGCGCATCCACTTGCATCGTATCGATGATATCACGCACTTGATAAGCGATAGATTGCAAAGTCGCCTTGATAAAGTCTTCTTTACTTGTTCCACGAGTTAAGCCAAAGACAGAACCGCGAGCATTTTGGTTCCAGTATGGAGCACCTAGACCTGTAAAGGCTGGAACGACATAAACTTCATCATTGTTGTGAGAATCACGAGCGTATTTTTCAGATTCTGGTGAATTTTCAACCATGCGAAGACCGTCACGAAGCCACTGAATGGCACTTCCTGCGATGAAGATAGAACCTTCCAAGGCATAGTAAACCTTGCCGTTAATTCCATAACCAATGGTTGTCAAGAGGTTATTTTCAGACAACTGCATCTCTTCACCAGTATTCATGATGATGAAAGAACCTGTTCCATAAGTATTCTTAACCATACCTGGTTCAAAGGCCAACTGTCCAAAGAGGGCTGCTTGTTGGTCACCAGCCATACCTGAGATTGGGACTTCTCCACCATAGAAATGGAATGGAGCTGTTTTACCGTAGATTTCAGAGTTAGAACGAACCTCAGGCAACATTGCTTTAGGAATATTGAGGATTTCCAAAATCTCATCATCCCATTTAAGTTCTTTAATGTTATAAAGCATGGTACGAGCTGCGTTTGAGTAGTCCGTCACGTGAGCCGCACCGTCAGTCAATTTCCAAACCAACCAAGTATCAATAGTACCAAAGAGCAATTCTCCTTTTTCTGCTCGCTCTTGAGCGCCTTCTACATGGTCCAAAATCCAACGAACCTTGGTAGCAGAGAAGTAAGCATCGATGATCAAACCAGTCTTTTCATGGAATTTTTCCACATAACCTTGACTTTTTAGTTGTTCAGCCAAAGGTGCTGTCTGGCGTGACTGCCAAACGATTGCGTTGTAGATAGGAAGCCCTGTTTTCTTATCCCAGACAACCGTTGTTTCACGCTGGTTGGTAATCCCGATTGCTTCGATTTGATTTGGCTTGACACCACTTTCGATGAAAGCACCCGCAATAACTGACTGGACGGAGTTCCAAATTTCATTGGCATTGTGCTCTACCCAACCTGCCTGAGGGAAAATCTGGGTAAACTCTTTTTGACTCGAGCTGACCTTTTCTCCTTTTTTATTGAAAATGATGGCACGAGAACTTGTAGTTCCCTGGTCAATGGCCATAATGTATTTTTCTTGTGACATGTGCTGTCCTCCTGATAAAGATCTTGAGGATGTTTCCTCTTTACAGTAACTAGTATACAAAATAAAGCGCTTTCTTGTTTATCAACTTTTTTTAATTTTTAAAAAAATGTGAGGAGATTGTGTGAATTTCACAAAAAAGACCTGGAACAACCAAGCCTTTTAAGTGAATAATAACTGACGAATCCCTGCCAAATCTTCCAAATCCAAGTCGTTTTTTAAATAATAAACTGGGGTCTGTTCCTTCTTATGAATCGGGTTATTGGTAACCAGCAAATCATAATGCCGAGTACAATCATAGGCTTCAATGGTAATAAAACGATTGTATTCCAAATACCGTTTCAAAATGGCTGCCATCCTTGAAAAGACAAGAAAACCAGATGTCAAATCCAGACCAATACGCATATGCTGGCCACCATTTTCAGCCATATACTCTATCAACTGGAGCCATTCCCAGAGAATTTTCTTATCTAGATCTGTCCCCTGATGAAAGGCCGGTAGAGCATGAAAAATCTCCTCTGCCGTTCTCCTAAAATCATGTTCCATCAACAAATAAGGATGACGATTCTCTAACTGGTACTTGTAGCGGTCCTGTAAAATATAGCCCTTATAGAGATAGACTTGAGCACAAAGTTGACTGAGTTCATAGGTAACGTGATCCTCTATATAATCACCCAGCAACTCCTCCTTCTTCATTTCTTGAATCAATTGTGTCAGCAAATCGGCCAACTGCCCTCCAAAACCAAGGATATATTCCATAGTATGAAGAGGAAGAATGCGATGAGATAGGAGGAAAGAGAAGAAAATCATCATCTCCCCATCCTCAGTTCCTAGAGGAAGGTGTTGTCCAGCAAAAAAGGACGGAGCCTTTCTCAGCAAACGAAGGTAGAAAATATTGTCAAAATACCCTCGCATTTTCTCTTCTATCACTTGGAACTGACAAGCATTAACCCGAAGACGCTGTTGACTGATATGAGCCCAGAGAACCAAGTCCAATTTCTGACCCGAAGACAAACTTGCACCGCAGATTTCTTCTAAAGTGGCAATCTCCTGTTTTCTCTCTGGTTTCTGCATGTGACCTTCCCATTCCTGACTGGACCAGACCTTGCGGAAAAGACAGAAATAGAAATAGCGAATCTGATGCTCTGGACCTCGCCAACGTCCATTTTGGATGGATAAGTCAAATTCTGACAAAATCTGATTTAGACTAGCTAAGTGGCGACCAAGCGTAGCCTCACTAATCATCAATTCTTGAGCCAATTGATGGGCTAAAAACTGTTGGTGGTAGAGAAGATAAACCAAAATCTGGTATTTAACAGCATTCTCCAAAAACAAGCTCCGAATATCTCTCCCCTTGGTAGCTGCACCGATCGATAGACGCAGATTTTCATCTTCTAAGTGAATATTCAGCTCTAAGCCACTATCCAAAGCCTTGTCATTGAGCAGGGTGACATATTTGGTTAGAGTTGCTTTTGAAAATCCTGTTTCCTCCATTACAGCCTTGACGGTCGTCTGAGACTCTTGTAATAGAAAGGAAAGGATTGAAAATTGGCCAGATTCAGCCTTTTCCATCAAATCTCCTAAATACATTTGTTACCCCTTTCATTTTCTACCTTAAGCATAGCATAAATCTTAGAAATGCTGAAATAATCTGTTTCTCTTTTTATTTTCATGCTGATTTCCTGGTCCATTATCCTAAAAATCAGCAAACACACGGCTCCCCCTTTGGGCATTTTTATGCTAAAATAGTAGCTATGGATAAAATTATTAAAACTATATCAGAAAGCGGAGCCTTTCGTGCTTTTGTCCTTGACAGCACAGAAACAGTCCGCACTGCTCAAGAAAAACACCAAACCCAAGCTAGCTCAACTGTAGCACTTGGTCGAACTCTTATCGCTAGCCAGATTCTCGCAGCCAATGAAAAAGGAAATACCAAACTAACAGTTAAAGTGCTGGGCTCTAGCTCTCTAGGTGCCATTATCACGGTCGCTGATACCAAGGGGAATGTCAAAGGCTATGTTCAAAATCCTGGTGTTGACATCAAAAAGACTGCAACTGGTGAAGTTCTAGTCGGACCTTTTGTTGGAAATGGTCAATTCCTCGTTATCACAGACTACGGTACTGGAAATCCTTACAACTCCATGACTCCTCTCATCTCTGGAGAAATTGGTGAAGACCTTGCCTTTTACCTGACTGAAAGCCAACAAACACCTTCAGCAGTCGGCCTCAATGTCCTTTTGGACGAGGAAGACAAGGTCAAGGTTGCAGGTGGTTTCCTAGTTCAAGTCTTGCCGGGAGCCAAGGAAGAAGAGATTGCTCGCTTTGAAAAACGCATCCAAGAAATGCCAGCTATCTCAACCCTTCTGGAAAGTGAAGACCATATCGAAGCCCTCCTCAAGGCAATCTACGGTGAAGAGACCTACAAGCGTCTTTCTGAAGAAGAAATCCGTTTCCAATGTGACTGTAGCCATGAACGCTTTATGAACGCTCTTGCTAGCCTTCCAAGCTCAGACTTACAGGAAATGAAAGAGGAAGACCACGGAGCAGAAATCACTTGTCAATTCTGCCAAACTACCTATAACTTTGATGAAAACGACCTGGAGGAACTCATTCGTGACAAATCTTAATACACCTTTTATGATTGGCAATGTTGAGATTCCCAATCGTACCGTTTTAGCACCCATGGCTGGTGTCACCAACTCAGCCTTTCGTACTATCGCAAAAGAGCTCGGAGCTGGACTCGTTGTCATGGAAATGGTCTCTGACAAGGGAATCCAATACAACAACGAAAAAACCCTGCATATGCTTCATATCGATGAAGGCGAAAACCCAGTCTCTATCCAACTCTTTGGTAGTGATGAAGACAGCCTAGCACGCGCAGCAGAATTCATCCAAGAAAACACCAAAACCGATATCGTGGATATCAACATGGGCTGCCCAGTTAACAAAATCGTGAAGAACGAAGCTGGTGCTATGTGGCTCAAGGATCCAGATAAGATTTACTCTATCATCAACAAGGTCCAATCTGTCCTTGATATCCCACTTACTGTCAAAATGCGTACCGGCTGGGCTGACCCATCTCTGGCAGTAGAAAATGCCCTCGCTGCTGAAGCTGCAGGTGTTTCTGCCCTCGCCATGCATGGCCGTACCCGTGAGCAAATGTATACAGGTCACGCAGACCTTGAGACCCTTCACAAGGTCGCTCAAGCTTTGACCAAGATTCCATTTATCGCCAACGGTGACATCCATACAGTCCAAGAAGCTAAACAACGCATTGAAGAAGTCGGTGCTGACGCAGTTATGATTGGTCGCGCTGCCATGGGAAATCCCTACCTCTTCAACCAAATCAACCATTACTTTGAAACAGGAGAAATCCTACCTGATTTGACCTTTGAAGACAAGATGAAAATCGCCTACGAACATTTGAAACGCTTGATTAACCTCAAAGGAGAAAACGTAGCAGTTCGTGAATTCCGTGGACTCGCTCCTCACTACCTCCGTGGAACATCTGGCGCAGCCAAGCTCCGTGGAGCTATTTCACAAGCTAGCACCCTAGCAGAGATTGAATCCCTCTTGCAATTAGATAAGGCTTAAAATGATTCATACTGCTCTACTGATTATCGATATGCAAAAAGCATTTGATAACCCTATCTGGGGAGAACGGAACAACCCTCAAGCTGAACAACAAGCATTGAGGGTACTGGCATACTTTCGTAAACACGCTCTTCCAGTCTTACATGTTCAACACATATCTGACAATCCCCAGTCGCAATTTCATAACAAACAAAATCAAGAGTTTAAAAGTGGATTTGAACCAGTTACTGCAGAACCTATCTTTCAAAAAACGGTTAATAGCGCCTTTATTGGAACAAATCTTGAAACATATTTACGAACAAATCAGATTTGTCATTTAGTCCTTGTTGGTTTGACTCTGCCTCATTGTGTATCCACTACCACACGAATGGCAGCAAATCTTGGTTTTGAAGTCACTTTACTAGCAGATGCTACTGCCAGTTTTACCCTATCTAACAAAAACGGTCAGACCATCTCTCCTGAGACTATCCATGAAATTAATCTCCTTTCTCTACAAGATGAGTTTGCTCAAATTCTTACTACAGAAGAATTTTTAACCCAAGTATAAGTAAAAAATAATCCGTCAACTCTTATTGAGCTGACGGATTTTCTTTGATTGTAAAAATTCAAATACTGAGAGCTATTATTGACTCAAAGCAACACTGGAAACCTTACCATCCGCTCCTGTTGTAATTTGGATGACTTTTCCTCCACCGATTTTGGCATTATACTTACCATCATCAAGAGTGTAAGAGTAACCTCTGATAGAATAGTTTTCTTTCTTTCCATCTGCAGTTTCTACTGTAAATTGGCCCCCTGATGAAACTGTGATGGTTTCGCCATTGGCTCCCTTCCAATTGCCCGCTGCAGCTGAGAAATCACCATCTACCATGGTTAAAACACCCTTGTAGCGTTTATTTTGCTCTGCTTGTTTGTCTTGAAGTTTGCGGTCAGTTGTAGGATCATAGCTTGATTGGTTAGACTGGGCTTGAGGAGCCTGTTGAGTTGAAGGAGTCTGAGCAGGAGTTTGTTGACTAGCCGCCTGTTGATTAGCCACTTCTTGACCTTTTCTTTGCTCTGGTGCAGGTGCCGCTTGTGATGGCGTTGCAGTTGCTGAAGATTGATCAGTAGATGCCTTGGCCTTTTCAGATGAAGCTGAACTTGAGGACTTCTGAGTCTTGCTTTCTTTGCTAGCAGAAGCTGCTTTAGAGCTTGATGATTGGCTTGTCTTAGCAGAACTGCTTGCTTGAGTTGTTTCCTTTTTATTTCCACAAGCTCCTAATAGCAAGGTAGAAGCCAATACAGTTGCTGTCATCAATTTGATATAGGTTTTCTTTTTCATTTTTCTACTCCTTTGTAATATTTTAGAAATATAAAGAAATCTTTTTGTAATACAATTGTAACATTAGAATTTAAATATGTCAACAATTTATCTAAACTATTTTAAAAATCTTAAATACTTTAGATACATTTACTCCTCCTACTCTTCTATTCGTAATAAAATAGAAAAGCAGGAGATTTTCCTATTAAAAATTTGAATTTGTTTTTGTGAAATCGCTTGCACCTTTAAGTACAAAGGAATATAATAACATTGAAATAGAATATAGGAGGTGCACTCTTATGCTAAATAAGTATTATAAGTATCTTCCTTGGTTGATTTTGGGAGCAATTGGCTCTTATCAATCAGCCGCTTACTATGCGAGAACTGCATTTGATGTGTTTTATCTGACTACAATCTTTTTGATTGTTTATATCGCTTTGTTATTTTTACATGAGAACTATCTCAAGTATCGATACAAAGACTTTTTTACTCACCTGTTGAGCAATTCTAAGAGAGATAGCCATCCCTAAAACAGTCGCAACAGCAAATCAAACTAATAAAGGCAAATAAAGAGGTCGGGAACTTTTTCCCGGCCTCGCTTTTTATTTCAATCGATAGGTTTTTCTTGGTTTCTTTTTAGGTACTCGTTTGAGTCCGACTTCTTCTACATATTCTCCGTATTTTACGAGAAAGTTATTGCTGACGATTGGACGACCGGGATTGATAAGATTGACCAGTTCAGTTCCTTCGTAGACAGTGAACTCCTCCTCCAGCAGATAGAGGAAGGTCGGATTCCAGTCGAGACGGCCTTGGATTCGTTTGATGGATTCTTGGATAATGGCATAATGGTCAAAAGCGAAGGCTTGCTCCTCCAACTCTACTCCCTCTAGGTAGCATTTTCCTGTCTGAAAATCGACATCTACGAAAATGACATCCTTGGCATCGTCTCCTGCTTGAACAAGTTCTAATGCACGACTAGGTAAATAAACCAAGTGGGCAATGGTCACTGTCCAGCCCCGGGGGTCACGGCCGGGGGTCGATACGGTCATCAATTGCTCGATTTTTTCCAAAGGAAGATCGAGATTAACTTCTTCTCTCACCTCACGCTGACAGGCATGCGCAGCATCTTCGCCCTTGTCCATAAAGCCTCCAACCAAAGCCAAACAGTTTTGATAAGGGTGAGCCTTGCGACGAATCAGCAAGAGCTTGATCTTTCCTTCGACAAAGCAGTAGGCTACCATATCTACTGTCACACTTGGCTTTTCATATTGTGGGAGTTCCTGCTTGTAGTACCAGTCTAAAAACTCCTCCTGACTGGCATGCATTTCAAAATATTCTTTTTCCGTCATCCCTGCTGGAATCTTTATGTCCGTCATTTTATGCCTCCTTACGAACTGCCTTGGTCCATTGGTACCATCCTACTAGACTATTGAGTGTGTAAACCCAGTACATCCCTTGAATATGGATGTTTTCACCCCACCAGAGATAGATACTAAAGAGATTGGTTGCAATCCAGAAAATCCATTGCTCGCGGTAGAGACGTGTCATCAAGAGCTGACCAACACCATTGGTCGCATCGGTAACACTATCACGGAAAGGGCGAGCACTATGGATACTTTGGTAAGCCAAGCCCATACCAATCCAAATGATGGCAGTCAAGGCCAAGTATTTGAGCCAGTCAAGCACAGATAATTTCTTAGCTTCAAAATGAGATTCTTCTACTTTTCCTTGGTCATTGATACGGTTGGACAGCCAAGCATAGAGACCAATCGGCTGCATGACAAAGAAGTAAACAGTCGTCAAAACTTCCCCATAAAAAGTCGCATTCATGGCCAAAATCAAATAGATAGCTGAGTTAATAGCCCCAAAAAGATAGTTGCTTGCACGACCTTCTGCCACCAAGATAACACAGACAATCCCAGTCCAAGATGCAAACAAGCTAAGCCAGTCATGACTTTCCGTATTTTGCGTGAATTCCAAGATCAAGGGAACACTTGACAAGGCGATGAGATACAACCACTGGAAAAGGCTACGTCCGACAAAGAGATCTTTCCAGAGCAGGCGCATGGTTCCTGCAAAACCGATCTTTCGGGCTTCTGCATGGACATTTTTAAAGTTTTCGATAAATTGTATGATTTTTTCAGTTAGTTTTTTCATAATTTTCTCCTAATCTGCTTGGTAAATGGCATCAATAGCCACTTTTGCTGCTTCATAATTTCCTAGATAATCCTCTGCTAGATAAACTAGTGGAATGTTTGCTAAGTAGCGCTCCCTCATCTGATCCAAATGTTGTGAAAAACTATGACGAATATGGTCTTCTGCCATGGTCATATCTCTAAATCCGTCATTAACATAGGAGCCAACAGGTTGCACAAAGAGAATCAAGTCCCATTTTTCCTTAGCCAAAATCGAAACAAAGAGATTGTCAAAGGTCTCCCCTGATAAGTCCTCTTGATCCTCAGTCTCCATGTAATAGTCATAGTAGCCCTTGGTTACTAAGGAGTTGGTATCGGCTATCACTAGGCCTCGATTGGCATTGCTATCGATTAACTTGGAGGTCTGATCATACTGGCCCAACAGGAGGTAATAGTAATCCTTTGGAGTCAATTCATCGTCGCGAACGTTATTTTTAATCTGGTACTCACGTGCGTATTCCAGACTGACGGGTGCATCGTAATACCTTGCCAAATCCTTGGCTAGAGTGGTCTTCCCATTGCTGGCACTTCCCATAATCAACACTTTCTTTGTAAACTGACGTCGGAAGGGTTGAGCAATATATTTCCAATATTTGCTTGGATTTTCTCGAATCATAGTCGCTGAGATACCAAACTTTCTTTCTTGTAAAACAGTCTCAAAACCGCGATTAGATAATTCTTGCTGGTAGTCACGTTCTCCCACAAAGAAGATTAGTTCTTGCTGAGTTTCATCATAGGAAATCTCCGCTAACATCTGATTCAACCACTCCTGCCAGCCCATAGGGTAACGGGGAAGATTGCTCTCATCTAACTTGCAGACAAAGGTCAACTCGTCATCCCGAAAAGCCTCTCGAATATAGCGAAACCTTTTTTGCAATGTTAAGCCTACCTGCTCCCCTCGGTCTCCCTCGTAGCCTGAAACTACAACCCAGACCTGATCACACTGACGCTTCGCTCGCTGAATCAGATCGATATGCCCTTGATGAAGCGGAGCAAAGGTCCCAAATACCACTGCTGTTTTCTTTTTCATAAACTTTTACCTTTTTATAATTTTTGATATTTTTAGTATCTATGTTTTTATTATAAACTATATTTTTGTTTTGTCAATAGTTTTTTATCATTTTTTATAAAAACGTTGCGAAAAAGAGAATCAAGATTGCTCCTGATTCTCTTTTTTTATGCAATATCAAATTTTAACTGACCTGCTTTTACACCAATCTTAAGTGTGCTGCCTGCCACTAAATCTCCCTTAAGAAGAAGTTCTGCCAACTTGTCTTCCACTTCTGTTTGCAGAGTTCTGCGAAGTGGACGAGCTCCCATCTCTGGATCATATCCTTGATTTGCCAGCAATTTCAGTGCGGAAGCTTGTAATTTCAAGTCAATACCCTTTTCAGCCAAACTTGCCACTAAAGGTTTAACCATAATCTTCACCACTTCCTGCATATGGTCACTAGATAGGCTATGGAAGACCACCTTTTCATCAATACGGTTGATAAACTCCGGCCTATAAGCTTTTTTCAGCTCTTCAAACATGCGTTTCTCCATATTCTCCTGGTCAAAACGAATGTCCTTAGCACCAAATCCAACTGTCTTGTCATCACGAAGGGCTGTCGCACCAAGATTTGACGTCATGATGATAATGGTATTTGAAAAGTCAACCTTGCGCCCCTTGCTATCTGTCAAGACACCATCATCCAAGACCTGCAAGAGGACATTAAAGATATCAGGGTGGGCCTTCTCTACCTCGTCAAAGAGGAGAACGGAATAGGGTTTGTTGCGAACCTTCTCGGTCAACTCCCCACCTTCTTCATAACCCACATAACCCGGAGGAGCTCCATTGAGACGGCTGGCTGCGAATTTCTCCATATACTCACTCATATCAAAGCGGATAAGGGCTGATTCGTCATCAAAAAGAACTTCTGCTAGAGCCTTAGCCAATTCGGTCTTCCCGACACCTGTGGGTCCTAGGAACATAAAGGAACCAATCGGACGCTTGTGACTGCGAATCCCTGACTGATTGCGGCGAATCGCACGGCTAATGCTTGAAACTGCTTGATCTTGACCGATGACACGTTTGTGCAGTTCAGCTTCCAAGTTTAAGTATTTCTTAGCATCAGTCTGAGTCAGTTTTTGGACTGGAATACCTGACAAGCGACTCAAGGTGGTCAAAATATCAGACTCTGTCACCAAGTCTTTATAGACAGGCACTTCCTCTTCTTTTGCGATTAGCTGGGCTGCCTGTTTCCACTTGCCATCCATCAAGGCCTTGTCCGCTGGACTCAAACCTGAATCGTCTGCTTTTACATGCTTTGCCTTATTTTGCACTGTTGCTGCTGCCTCATCCAAGAGATCGATAGCAGAGTCTGGCAAGTGACGACTAGTCAAGTAACGATGCGCCATCTTGACAGCTGTTTTGACCGCTTCATCTGTGATTTGCACACGGTGATGTTTCTCATAAGTCGCCTTCAAGCCTTGCAAAATGGCCATACTGTCGGCCACACTTGGCTCTTCAATCGTCACTTTGGCGAAACGACGAGAAAGGGCCACATCTTTTTCGATGTGTTTTTGATATTCTTCCTGAGTGGTCGCACCAACTGTTCTCAAGGTGCCACGCGCCAAGGCTGGCTTCAAGATATTGGCCGCATCCAGAGTTGAGTCAATTCCACTACCAGAACCCATGATAGTATGAAGTTCGTCGATAAAGAGAATCACTTGGCCATCTTCTTCAATATCCTTAATGATATTATTCATGCGTTCTTCAAAGTCACCACGGAAACGTGTACCTGCAACAACGTTCATCAAATCAAGCTCTAACACGCGCATCTTAGACATTTCCGCAGGCACATCCCCACTAGCAATTCGCTGGGCAAGACCAAGCGCCAGAGCTGTTTTCCCGACACCAGCATCTCCAACCAAGACAGGATTGTTCTTGGTCTTACGGCTCAAGATTTGAATCATACGCGAGATTTCCTTATCCCGACCGATGACCGGCTCCAACTTGCCAGAACGCGCTTGCTCTGTCAAATCATGCGTATAGTCCTCGAGACCACCGCTCGGAGTCTGCGGCATGCCCATCATATTGGCCATAGAATTTTGCTTGTCAGCTACTGTACGATGGCGTTGGCGTAGAGCCTTGAGGTCTTCACGAGTCCAGCCTGCACGTTCTTCTAGATTTCGACGTAGGGCAGCAATCTTAACCTGATCTTTCTTGTCTTCATAAGAAAAACCAGCCCTCTCCAAAATACGAGTCGCCAAGGCATTTCCATCATGTAAAATCGCATAAAGGACGTGCTCCGTCCCTAGCACCTTAGCATGGACCACTGACGCTACATACTCTGCTTCGTCAAAAAGAACCTGCAAACGATGGGAGAACGGCAATTCCGTAAAGGTTTCATGCTGGCTATAGTCCGTTTCAGTCAGTTCTAAAGCCACCTCTTCTAAACGGTCTATCTCATATGGATAATCATTTAAAGTCGCCCCTGCCACACTATAACTGTGATTGGACATGGCAATCAACAAGTGCCAAGACTCTAGATAACGAGCTCCAAAATGGCCAGCAACCATGTAGGCACTTTCGATACATTCATTCAATGCTTTTGAATAGTTCATCTTACTTCCCTTTTCTATCTACCTCTTGTATGACCTGTCGTAGGATATTAGCTCGAACAACTGGAGCTTCTTCTCCTAGAACGCGATCCAAAGCTACCGCTACCAGCAAATTCATCTCCTGCTTGGTCATCAATTCCTGCTCAACCAAAAGCTGTAGAATATCCTCATAAATTTCTTGACTGACCCGCTCACCAATTGAGTAAAGCAGCTCCTTGAGCATTTCATGATGACTAGAAAACTCAATCCGTCCTATACGAATATAGCCTCCGCCACCACGCTTACTTTCAACCAAGTAGCCTCTACTTTCCGTAAAGCGTGTCTTGATCACATAGTTAATCTGACTGGGAACAACTTGAAAAGTATCTGCCAACTGACTCCGTTGCAACTCCACAATTCCAGATTGATCTAAAATCGCCTTGATGTAGGCCTCAATATGATCCGATGTATTTTTAAATCTCATTACAAACCCACCTCTCTCTTTAAACCTTGACTATCTTTGACTATTATACCGAATTTTTCCCATTTTTAAAAGAAAAAGGGCGCTGGTAAAGGATAATCTTCACCAACTCCCTATTTTTCTACTTATTCTAAGCCTAATTCTGCCAAGATTTGACGTTTGTAGGCAATCTTTTGGACTTCCTTGTCCTCGTCTTCAGACCAATCTAGTTTAATTTCTGAAACAATCTGCCCAGGTCGATTTTTCAAGATATAGATGCGGTCGCTGAGACTGAGGGCCTCCTCGATACTATGCGTAATGATCAAGGTTGTTAGCTGCAACTGCTTGTGAATCTCAAGGTACCAAGCGTGGAGTTCCATCTTAGTCATCTCATCCAAGGCGCTGAAGGCCTCGTCTAAGAGAAAGAGCTTGTGCCCGAAAAGGTAGGTTCGGAGCAAGGCTACACGCTGGCGCATCCCACCACTGAGTTCATGAGGGTATTTATCTCTTACAGCTGTCAACTGGAAGGTCGCAAGGATGTCATCCGCTCGGGCAACGGCTTCCGCCTTATCCACTTTTTGAATCAAGAGGGGCAGAATGATATTACCAAGCACGGTCTTGTGCTCCAAGAGCAGATCCTTTTGCAACATATAACTCACGCGCCCCTTGGGATTCTCCTCCCCATCAAGGACAATTCTCCCTGACTGAACTTCTAAAATCCCAGAGATTAAGTTGAAAAGCGTAGTTTTACCAACACCACTTGGACCTAGGATAGAAACAACTTCTCCTGAAGTCACCTGCAAGTTAATGTCCTCTAAAATCCTCTCCTGACCATAGGCATAACTGACGTGTTCTAGTCTAATTTCTGTCATTATTTTACAAATTCATTAGTGAAGCCTTTGTCTGTCAAGTCTTCTTTAAGGATACCATTTTCTTTGTCCCATTTGTAGAAGGCGTTCCAGCGAGCTGCATCAAATTGACCCCATTTTTCCTTGTCGCTTGCGTATTCTTTTGACAAGTATTTTTGAGATTCGATGACAAAGTCACGTTTTTCCTGGAGTTCAGGTGCATTCTTGATGAGAATATCTGCCGCTTCCTCTGGATGCTCCATAGCATATTGGTAACCTTTTTTGATAGCTTGGATGACTTTGCGAGCTTCTTCTTTGTTATCTTTCAAATAGTCGTTGTTTGCGATGATAACTGGTGAATAGTAGTCAAACTCCTTGACATAGTCTTTCAAATACATGAAGTTAGCCTCTACGCCTTGAGATTTTGCAAGGATACCATCCCATCCATAGTAGATCCAAGCAGTGTCAAATACTCCATTAGCAATTGGTGTGATAGAGTTTGAATCGTTGTTTGGTACTTTTTCGACTTTATCAAAGTCCCCACCTTGTGACTCTACCAATGTTTTCAACATAGCAAGTTCAGTTGGGTCATTCCAAGTTCCGTATTTCTTACCAACCAAGTCTTTTGGACTGCTTACATTGTCAGATTTACGAGAAATGATTCCTGATGTATTGTGCTCTACGATAGCTGCAACGGCAGTAATTCCTGCACCTTTTTCCAATTTCTTAGCCATGTAGTCTTGGAAATACACTGCAAATGGCGCCTTACCATTGATAACCAAGTCAGAAGAACTTTCTTCAGGTGGCAATTTCAAATCAACATCCACTCCAGCTTCTTTGAAATAACCTTTTTCCTTGGCAACATAAAGCCCTGTGTGGTTGGTATTTGGTGTCCAGTCTAGGATAAAGTCAATCTTCTTGAGTTCTGCTTCTTTATTGTCCTTAGAAGCAGTTCCTTGGCCACAAGCCACCAGCACGACAGCTACAAGAGCTGTCACAAGCGTTAAAAACACTTTCCATGTTTTCTTCATTTTGATTTCCTCTTTTCTTTTTTGAAACATCCTTATTCTACGAACGTTTCCATTTAATCACATATTTTTCACTGACATCGACCAACTTCATACCCAGAAGGCTAATAATCGACACCAGAATAATAATGGCAAACATGGTATCATACTGAAACAGTTTCTTGGACTGAATCATGTAGACACCTAGTCCTTCAAAGCCTCCCAGCCACTCAGATACCACTGTTGTGATAAAGGCGTAGGAGACACTGACCCTCAGACCTGCATAAAAGTAAGGCAGGCTGACTGGGATTTTAAAATGCCACAGGATTTGCCAAGATTTAGCCCGCATTAGACTAAATAAGGTCAGCATATCCTTGTCACAATGCCTAAAACCGTCCAAAATGCTGACGATGATGGGAAAGGTTGTCGTTAAGATAATCAAGACAATCTTGGGCAAAATCCCATAACCGAGCCACAAGACCAGAATAGGAGCTATGGCAATAGTCGGGATAGTCTGAACGACCACCATCATAGGGTAAATCAGGTCATTGAGCCAAGTTAAACTGTCCATAAGCACAGCCATGAGACAGGCAATCAAGACTCCTAGAACCAACCCCAGTAAAGCCACTCTCAAGGTAGCCCAGCTATGGTGCCAGAGAAATTCTCTGTCACGAACAAAGGCCTGGAGAATTTCAAGAGGGGTCGGCAGGATAAACTTGGGGAGAAGTTTAAGAAAACCTGCTATCTGCCAGATTGACAAGACTCCCAGAAAGCCTAATAGACTAATGTGTCGTCTCAGTATACTTTTCAAGTTTCTCATCAATACTTAAAATCTCTCCTACATTTATTTTGACATTGGCAAAGACATTATCTGCCTCCTGCCCTGCCACTTCCAGCGCTTCTTTGAGAATGCGCATAAGCTCATCAAACTCCCCTTCCAAGACCGTTTCAAATGGTGTCACTACCATGGTCACTTCTTGAGCTTGCAGATAAGCAATGACCTGATCGATAACAGCAATCCGATCAATCCCCTGTGATAGGGGTAAAATTTGCAAGGCGATGCTTGCTTTCATAAAAACCTCCTCTTCTCGTTTTCCTTTGATAAAAAGAAAAACCTTTACCATATATGGAAAAAGGTCAAGAATAGACTAAGTATCGTTCCCTACGCTGGCATTACCCAGATCAGGTGCGGTCGAAGTTTAACACTTCCTCTCAGACTGTACACAGACTCCCATATATTATATGGACATATGATAGCGCAAAACAAAAAAAATGTCAAGGAAACTGCTTACAGAAAAGAGTAGGAAAAATTTCCTACTCCCATTTTCTATATTCGTTCTCCATCACTGTTTACTCTGTAGCCATCGACCGTTGTATTGACAGCTAATGCGCCTGAAGAGTAAGAATAATACCATTTACCAGAGACTTGGTACCAACCTGTTTTCATTGCCCCTGAACTATCCAGATAATACCACAGACCATTTTCCTTTAACCATCCTGTCTGCATTTCCCCAGATGATTTCAAATAATACCAGCTAGAACCATCTTTCAGCCATCCCGTTGATTTAGAACCATTTGATTTAAAATGATACCAACTACCATTTATTTTCTTCCAACCGACAGTTGAACTGTTATTTAATCCATAGTTAGAGCTATTTCCTGATTGATTCTGATAATTTTGTGAAGAGGTTACTCCCTCTAGCTGGATATAGCGACGACTTCCGTTATAAGCCGTATAACTCAACCACTTGTACCCATCTTTTTCGAGAATTTGATCATAATGAACATTTTCCCCAGGATAATAGTAATCAATCGTAGTTGCGCTAGCTAGAGGCTGATTTTTGATAGCAGCCTTAGTCTTAAAATAATGTGTTCCTCCTGTTGAAACTGAGGATTGACTATTCCCAACACTGCCACCAGCTAAATCTTTAAAATGAATAAAACCAGTCATAGTATTCGCCTTCACGACACGCTTGTTGTATGATTCTCTTATTCCATAGTTGTATTCTTCAATCTCAATCTCATCTCCTATTACATTTGACACCCAGGCAACATGACCATAAGTTCCTGCAGTCGACCAAGCAATGGAGCCAATCGCTGGTCTATTATCGACACGATAGCCTTCACGACGAGCCCGATAGCCCCATTCATTCGCATTCCCATAAGCAGCCGGAATCTCAAAACCATTCACATTACTCAAACGAAAGGCTGCAAAAGAAGTACATTGACGAGAATACATGCGCCACTTATCAATCTCCTGGCTCCCATTTTTATAATGAGCAGGATAATCATCCCCACGCGCAATCGATCCATTTCCTCCGGAATAGGCATATACACTATTACCCGTTGCTAACATCAATCCTACTACTAAAAAGGGAACAACCTTTTTAGCTGATTTTCTGAAAGAAAATCTTGTCTCTGCTACTTTAAATGGTGAAATTTTCATTCTTCCTCCTTGAAAAATAATATAAATCGAAGATTACCTTCACTTAAACTATTCGGAGAAAAAAAGAAAAAGTGAGAAAATTTCTCACTTTAGTCAAGATAATGAATCAAATTCTTTTCTGTAAGGATATCTGAGTAAGTAAAGGATTCAACGTAAACATTAGCTTGTTTATCTCCTTCAACGTTCCCAAATTCAACGATAAATAGGGATGGATAAACCTCAATTAGCTTACCCAATCTATTTTTTTGGCGCTTACGACCATTCTCCAAAGTCATTTCTACGACTTGTCCCTCATGTGCCTTGATTTCTTCTTTTATTTTTTTCATCTTGGCTACATCTGTAAATGCATCTGACATCTTATGCCTCCCTCTTTGAGATACTTGAAAATTTATTGTATTCTTTTTGGAAAATTAATTCCACCGTTCCACGAGCTCCACTACGGTTTTTCTCGATAATAACTTCTACCTTATTATTCGGTATGCCTTCCTCTTCTTCACCACCACGCTCATAGTAATCGTCGCGATAAAGAAAGGCTACAATATCAGCGTCCTGCTCAATAGACCCAGATTCACGAATATCAGACAAGACCGGTCTCTTATCCTGACGTTGTTCTACACCACGAGAAAGCTGACTTAGAGCGATTACTGGAACCTTCAGTTCCTTAGCTAAAATTTTCAACTGACGTGAAATTTCTGAAACCTCTTGTTGACGATTTTCCCGACCAGTTCCCGTGATAAGCTGCAAATAGTCTATTAAAATCAAGCCAAGATTTCCAGTTTCTTGAGCCAGTTTACGAGAACGAGAACGAATCTCTGTAATTCGAATCCCTGGCGTATCATCGATATAGATACTTGCATTAGCTAGATTCCCTTGAGCAATGGTATATTTTTGCCACTCCTCATCAGTCAATTGACCCGTACGGATAGAATGCGATTCTACCAAACCTTCTGCCGCTAACATACGGTCCACTAGACTTTCCGCACCCATTTCGAGTGAAAAAATAGCAACTGTTTTGTCCAACTTAGTCCCAATATTCTGAGCAATATTCAAGGCAAAGGCCGTCTTACCAACCGCCGGACGGGCTGCTAGGATAATCAACTCCTCCTCATGAAGTCCAGTCGTCATATGATCCAAGTCACGATAGCCTGTCGCAATACCTGTAATATCGGTCGTTTGTTGCGAGCGAGCTTCCAGATTCCCAAAGTTGATATTCAACACATCTCGAATGTTCTTAAATCCACTTCGATTAGCATTTTCGCTGACATCAATCAGGCCTTTTTCTGCCTGAGCAATGATTTCATCAGCTGGTTGCGAAGCCTCGTAAGCTTGATTGACAGACTCTGTCAACTTGGCGATTAATCGCCGAAGCATAGCCTTTTCTGCAACAATTTTAGCATAGTACTCCGCATTGGCAGAAGTTGGCACAGAATTGACAATCTCAACCAAGTAAGACAAGCCACCAATATTCTGTAAATCACCTTGATTATCAAGAATAGTTCGGACCGTTGTTGCATCTATAGCATCGCCACGATCCGATAAATCGACCATGGCTTGGAAAATCAAACGATGGGCATACTTAAAAAAGTCCCGAGACTCAATGTATTCTCGCACAAAAATAAGCTTACTCTCGTCAATAAAGATAGCCCCCAAAACAGATTGCTCAGCCAAGATATCTTGAGGTTGTACCCGTAACTCTTCTACTTCTGCCATCAGACTTTCCTTCCTTTTACAATCTTGTCAAGAAGGTGTAAATTTATCCTTCTTTCACACGAAGATTGATTACACTCGTGATATCTTGATAGATTTTCACTGGCACATCAATCAAACCAACCGCTCGAATTGGAGCTTGTACTTGAATATGACGTTTATCAATCTTAATTCCAAATTGCTTTTGCAATTCTTCTGCAATTTTCTTATTGGTAATTGAACCAAAAGTACGGCCATCTGGACCAACTTTTTCAACAAATTCTACAACAGTTTCTTCTGCTTCAAGTTGTGCTTTAATTGCTTTCGCTTCTGCAACCATCTCAGCATGAGCTTTTTCTTCAGATTTTTGTTTACCACGAAGTTCACCTACCGCTTGAGCAGTTGCTTCTTTGGCTAGATTCTTTTTGATAAGAAAGTTTTGTGCATACCCTGTTGGTACTTCCTTAATTTCGCCTTTTTTACCTTTTCCTTTAACATCTGCTAAAAAGATTACTTTCATTCTTCTTTCTCCTTTTCCTTTATTTCATTTAATACAATTTCTGTCAGTTTTTCACCTGCTTCTGACAAGGTTAAATCCTTAATTTGAGCTGCAGCTAAATTAAAGTGGCCTCCACCTCCCAGCTCTTCCATGATCCGTTGTACATTCAGTTTACTACGACTACGAGCTGAGATAGAGATAAATCCTTGTGTATTCTTCGCAAGAACAAAACTCGCTTCAATACCTGACATAGCTAACATGGCATCTGCTGCCTTACTAATAACAACTGTGTCATAGCATTTCGAGTCCTGAGCCTCTGCTATCAATACATCTGAACCTAATTTACGCCCTTGTAAAATCAGTTCATTGACCTCACGATATTCTTCAAAATCTGTCGCAGCAATTTCTTGGATAGCAATACTATCACTTCCTCTCGTTCTGAGATAGCTAGCAACATCAAATGTCCGACTAGTCACTCGGGAGGTGAAATTTTTAGTATCCAGCATCATACCAGCCATCAAGACACTGGCTTGCATACGACTCAGACGATTTTTCTTAGAATTCTGGAACTGAATCAATTCCGTTACCAGCTCACTAGCACTGCTTGCACCACTTTCGATATAAGTGATAACTGCATTATCAGGAAAATCCTGGTCCCTTCTGTGGTGGTCAATAACAATGGTCTGTGTAAACAAATCATAAAAATCTTTTGATAAAGTTAAGGCAGTCTTTGAATGGTCTACAAGAATCAACAAAGAACGATTGGTCACCAAGCCCATTGCTTCCTTAACAGACAACAACTTCGTAACTCCTTCTTTTTCTAAGAATGAAACTGCTCGTTCAATATCTGGTGACATTTGATCTTTATCATAAAGAGCATAACTATTTTCAGTCACATTGCTGGCAAATAACTGCATACCTACAGCAGAACCCAAAGCATCCATATCGAGGTTTTTATGACCAACTACAAAAACCTGATCTACACTCCGAATCTTATCTGAAATAGCTGTCATCATAGCGCGCGTACGTGTACGTGTACGCTTGATTGACGCAGCAGACCCACCACCAAAATAAACTGGATTTTTCGTTTCGTCGTTCTCCTTTACAACCACCTGGTCGCCACCACGCACTTCAGCCAAGTTCAAGTTAAGCAGTGCAACTTTCCCGATCTCATCATGATTTCCATCACCATAAGAAAATCCCATACTTAAAGTCAAGGGCAACTGTCTCTGTTTCGACTCTTCTCTGAAAGAATCAATAACAGAAAATTTATCGTTCATCAATCCCTCAAGCACCGTGTAGTCCGTAAATAGATAAAAGCGATCCATACTCACTCGACGGGAGAACATGGCATGTTTCCCAGCAAATTCTGAAACAAAGTTGGCTACAAAACTGTTGATATGACTGATATCAGACTCGGATGTTTCATCTTCTAAATCATCGTAGTTGTCAACAGAAACGATCCCAATCACAGGTCGACTCGTTACTAACTCAACAGTCGCTTCGTATTCTCCAGACACATCAAAGAAGTAAAGAACTCCAGACACCTTGTCCATATGAACCGAATAGCGAGTCTCACCCAAGGTAGCATAAGAACCTGGATTCCCCACAGACGCCTTTATAATTGTTTGAATTAATGTAACATCAATCTCGCCCACTTCATTAGTTAAAATCAATTCAGCGTAAGGATTGAACCATTCAACTTCACCTGACGATAAGTCTAGTTTAATAACTCCGACAGGCATCTGTTCTAACAAGGTTGTCAAACTATCTTCAGCTTGGTGGTTTACATACTGGATTTGTTCTACTTCACTCTTTGAGTAGTAGTCTCTCTGATGGATGAATAGTAAAATATATGAACCCAAAATAAGTAGCAAAAGAAATAGCGTTACCAGTGTATTCGTTACAAAAACAAGTTGCACAGATAGCACTCCGAACGCCACTATTCCTAATATTAAGGGGAAAATAGGACTTACATAAAATTTTTTCATTCCAAACCTCTTGGCACCCATTATACCATAATAACCACCAAAAAGCGACTTTTTAAAAGTGTAATCAGTAATTCTATCAATTATAAGAAAAAGGAGGTTTACAATTTAGTAAACCTTCCTTTACACATATTGAAATTAAGATTCTTTAACTTCTAACAAGCCAATCTCGCCATCTTCACGACGATAAATCACATTGGTTGTCTGATCTTCAACATCCACATAGATAAAGAAATCATGTCCCAACAAATCCATCTGTAGAATAGCTTCTTCCAAATCCATTGGTTTTAAATCAATTTGTTTTGAACGAACAACTCTAGATTGGACAACATTTGTATCTTCCACCAAAGCATCTGTAAATAATTGACTAGTTGCTACCTTGTTTTTATTTTTACGCTCGATTTTTGTTTTATTTTTACGAATCTGACGTTCAATTTTATCGGTTACAAGGTCAATTGAACCATACATATCTTGAGACACATCTTCTGCACGAAGAGTAATTGAGCCAAGCGGAATCGTCACCTCCACTTTAGCCGTTTTTTCACGATACACCTTCAAGTTAACTCGAGCATCCAACTCTTGTTCAGCTTGAAAATACTTTTCGATCTTTTCGAGTTTAGAAACTACATAATCACGAATTGCTTCTGTTACTTCTAGGTTTTCACCACGGATACTATATTTAATCATATGAGTACCTTCTTTCTAAACATTTTTGTTTTTCTGATTTCATTATAACGCTTTCATTTTATTTTTGCAAATTTTTTCCTCATCTTACAAGGGAAAATGTTTTTACAGCCTCAGCACCAGCTTCTTCCAACAGTTTCTTCACACGATTTATAGTTGTTCCAGTAGTATAGATATCATCTATAAGTAGGATTTTTTTAGAAATAGTGACTCCACTTTTGACAAAGAAAGGAAGTTCTGTTGCCAAGCGTTCTGAACGATTTTTGGAAGAACTGGCCCGCTCTTCTCTCTTCTCTAGTAAGTCTTGAAAAGAGAACCCTGCTGCTTCAACTAAACCTTCAACCTGGTTAAATCCCCTCTCGAGCAATCTTTCAGGACTTAGGGGAATTACAACAAATTGATACTCTTTGTACTTTTTTAACTCCTCACTTAAAACTGAAGCAAAAACTTTTCTTAAAAGGAAGTCTCCATCAAACTTATACCGACTGAAAAAATCCTTCATAGCTTGATTGTAAGTAAAAATCGCTCTATGACTAACCTCAACTCCTTCTTTACACCAAAATTGACAATCTTGACACTTCGTTGACAAACCTGTTTTCATACAGTTTGAACAGTTCTCTTCTCCAATCCTCTCAAAAGTAGAGTCACAGTCTGAACAAAGACAAGAGTCATCATTCTTCAGAAGTAAGAGACTACTGAAAGTTAAAACAGCCTTCATAGTCTGCCCACATAATAAGCACTTCATAGCCCCGCCTCCTTATTCATCTGCTGAATTTCCTTAATTGCCTTCTTGATGGAAGTATTTAACCCATCATGGAAAAAAAGCAAATCTCCTGTCGGTCTGTCCATACTCCGACCGACACGTCCTCCAATCTGTATTAAACTAGACTTAGTAAACAGACGATGATTGGCCTCTACTACGAAAACATCCACACAAGGGAAGGTAACTCCTCGCTCCAAGATTGTCGTACTGATAAGTATTGTCAGTTCTCCATCTCGAAAAGCTTGCACCTGCTCTAATCGATCTTCCGTAACTGAAGACACAAAACCAATTTTCTCATGCGGAAATTCCTTCTGTAAGACTTCTTTTAATTGCTCCCCTTTCTTAATTTCTGAAGCAAAAATGAGTAACGGATAAGCTGTCTTTCTCTGATTCTTAATATAAGACTTTAGCTTTGGTGACAACCGACTTTTCTCTAAACAGTGATTAAAATCGGATAACCAGACAGGTTTAGGAATAATCAAAGGATTTCCATGAAATCGTCTTGGCAAACTTAATCGTTTTAATTCTCCGATGCGAACCTTCCTATCTAACTCATCGGTAGAAGTTGCTGTTAAAAATATTCTCAAGCCATTCTCCTTTACACTATTCTTGACAGCATGGTAAAGCGTGGGATTGTCAACATAAGGAAAGGCATCTACTTCATCCACTATCAGCAAATCAAAAGCTTGATAAAACTTCAATAACTGATGGGTTGTCGCAACAACTAGTGGTGTTCGAAAATACGGCTCTGATTCTCCGTGTAGTAAAGATATCTCGCAAGCAAAATCATCTTGCAGGCGCTTGTACAGCTCCAAACAAACATCTATGCGAGGACTAGCCAAGCATACTGCACCACCTTCATCAATCACTTTAGCTACTACTTGATAAATCATTTCTGTCTTTCCAGCTCCTGTTACAGCGTGAACCAAGGTTGGCTCTTGCTTTTCTACCGCTTGAAGCAGTCCCTGTGATACCTTCTCTTGAAAAGGAGTTAATTGACCACTCCATTTAAGAACATCTTGCTTCGGAAAATCCTCCTGCGGAAAATAGTATAAAGCTTGATCACTCCTGACTCGCTTCATCAGTAAACACTCCCTACAATAGTAAGTACCGATGGGCAAATACCATTCATCTAAAATAGCACTATCACAACGTTGACAGAAAAGTTTCCCTTTCTCCTTTCTCATTGCTGGAAGTTTCTCCGCCAACTGACGTTCCTCTTTAGTTAATTCATTCTCCGTAAACAACCGACCGAGATAATTTGGATTTACTTTCATACTTCTTTATTCGTAAAAACCTAGCGCTTTAGATGATTTTTTAGTACAATTAAATCATGGAATTTAGAACAATTAAAGAGGACGGACAAGTCCAAGAAGAAATCAAAAAATCCCGCTTTATCTGTCATGCCAAGCGTGTTTATAGCGAAGAAGAGGCTCGTGACTTCATTACCACCATCAAAAAAGAACACTACAAAGCGACGCATAACTGCTCTGCATTTATTATTGGGGAACGTAGTGAAATTAAACGTACAAGTGATGATGGTGAGCCTAGTGGTACTGCTGGCGTTCCCATGCTAGGGGTACTAGAAAATCACAACCTCACCAATGTCTGTGTGGTAGTGACACGCTACTTTGGTGGCATTAAACTAGGCGCTGGAGGACTGATTCGTGCTTACGCTGGTAGTGTTGCCTTAGCTGTCAAAGAAATTGGCATCATTGAAATAAAGGAACAGGCGGGCATTGCTATTCAAATGTCTTACGCTCAGTACCAAGAATATAATAACTTCCTTAAAGAACATAATCTCATGGAGCTGGATACAAACTTTACAGATCAAGTCGATACGATGATTTATGTTGATAAAGAAGAAAAAGAAAATATTAAAGCTGCACTGGTAGAGTTTTCTCATGGAAAAGTTACCTTAACTGATCAAGGTTTACGAGAAGTTGAAGTTCCTGTAAACTTAGTGTAAATAATAGATAATACAGTGTTTCACTGACATTCTCACCGCTACTTTAATTAGCAAAATAAAAAGATGCTTGCCCAAACCTACTAGAAAATGAAGCAATTCAAAAAGAAAACAGATATCGTTCCAATTTATACCTATTTACTTGAATTAGCTTATCACAATCGCTTGAAAATTAATGGCTTAGACCTATGATATAAAAAAATCCTATCACTTCGATAGGATTTCTATATTTTACAAATGGTATAGATAGCGTTATACTAGAGATATCTTATACAAAGAGGTATTCATATGTCTATTTATAACAACATTACTGAACTAATCGGTCAAACTCCGATTGTTAAACTCAACAATATTGTGCCAGAAGGTGCTGCGGACGTCTATGTAAAGCTTGAAGCATTTAATCCTGGTTCTTCTGTAAAAGATCGTATTGCTCTTAGCATGATTGAAAAAGCTGAACAAGACGGTATTCTGAAACCGGGTGCTACCATTGTTGAAGCAACAAGTGGAAACACTGGTATTGGACTTTCATGGGTAGGTGCTGCTAAAGGGTATAAAGTCGTCATCGTTATGCCTGAAACTATGAGTGTGGAACGACGTAAGATTATCCAAGCCTATGGTGCTGAACTCGTCCTCACTCCTGGTAGCGAAGGAATGAAAGGTGCTATTGCCAAGGCCCAAGAAATCGCTGCTGAACGTGATGGTTTCCTTCCTCTTCAGTTTGACAATCCAGCTAATCCAGAAGTACACGAAAGAACAACAGGAGCTGAGATACTAGCTGCTTTCGGTAAAGATGGATTAGATGCCTTTGTTGCTGGAGTTGGTACCGGTGGAACAATTTCTGGTGTTTCCCATGCACTCAAATCAGCAAATTCTAACATTCAAGTTTTTGCAGTAGAAGCAGACGAATCTGCTATTCTATCTGGTGAAAAACCTGGACCACACAAAATTCAAGGTATCTCAGCTGGATTTATTCCTGATACACTGGATACTAAAGCCTATGATGGTATCGTTCGTGTAACATCAGACGATGCTCTCGCACTTGGACGTGAAATTGGTGGAAAAGAAGGCTTCCTTGTTGGTATTTCTTCAGCTGCAGCTATCTATGGAGCCATTGAAGTTGCCAAAAAATTAGGTACAGGTAAGAAAGTTCTTGCTCTAGCACCAGATAACGGCGAACGTTATTTGTCTACAGCACTATATGAATTTGAAGTGTAGTCTCCTAAATACACTTAGCCCTTATTATAGGGCTTTTTATTTATAGCTTAAAAATAGGAACATCTCCCTATAAAGATCGACTGCATAGAAAAAAGGAAGCAATTTGGCTTCCTTTTTATTATTAGTTATTCAAGGCCGCTGCCATTGTAGCTGCAACTTCAGCTTCGAAGTCGTTTGCAGCTTTTTCGATACCTTCACCAACTTCAAAGCGAGCGAACTCAACTACTGAAGCGTTAACTGATTCAAGGTATGCTTCAACTGTCTTGCTGTCATCCATGATGTATACTTGTGCAAGAAGTGTATAAGCTTGGTCAACTTTAGTGTTGTCAAGCATGAAGCGATCCATTTTACCTGGGATGATTTTGTCCCAGATTTTTTCTGGTTTGCCTTCTGCAGCCAATTCAGCTTTGATGTCAGCTTCAGCTTGAGCAATAACATCATCAGTCAATTGAGCTTTTGATCCATACTTCAAGTGTGGAAGAGCTGGTTTGTTAACCATTGCACGGCTTTCATTGTCTTGGTCGATTACGTGGTTCAATTGTGCCAACTCATCTTTAACGAATTGCTCATCCAATTCTTTATAAGAAAGAACTGTTGGTTTCATCGCTGCGATGTGCATTGACAATTGTTTAGCAAGTGCTTCGTCTCCACCTTCAACAACTGAAATAACACCGATACGTCCACCGTTATGTTGGTAAGCTCCAAAGTGTTGTGCGTCTGTTTTTTCAATCAATGCAAAGCGACGGAATGAGATTTTTTCTCCGATAGTTGCTGTTGCAGATACGTATGCAGCTTCAAGAGTTTCACCTGAAGGCATTGTCAAAGCAAGTGCTTCTTCATTATTAGCAGGTTTTCCTTCAGCAATAACTTTAGCTGTAGTATTTACCAATTCAACGAATTGAGCATTTTTCGCAACGAAGTCAGTTTCAGCGTTTACTTCAATAACTGCTGCAACATTACCGTTAACATAAACACCAGTCAAACCTTCTGCAGCAACACGGTCAGCTTTCTTAGCTGCCTTAGCCATACCTTTTTCACGAAGCAATTCAATCGCTTTTTCGATGTCACCGTCTGTTTCTACAAGCGCTTTTTTAGCGTCCATAACTCCGGCACCAGATTTTTCACGCAACTCTTTTACAAGTTTAGCTGTAATTTCTGCCATTTTGATTCTCCTATATTTTTTAAAAATAGGAGAGCCGGGCTAAGCCCCGCCCTCCTAGGTAATTACTATTTATATGAATTAAGCGTTGTCGCCTTCTACAACTTCAACGATTTCTTCGATTGAATCTGCTTGAGCTTCAGAAGCTACAAATTCTGCTTCAACTGCTACTGCATCTTCACCTTGACGTCCTTCAATGATAGCGTCAGCCAATTTAGCTGTGATCAATTTAACAGCGCGGATAGCATCATCGTTAGCTGGGATGATTACATCGATATCATCTGGATCAGTGTTTGTGTCAACCATCGCTACAACTGGGATTCCCAATTTCTTAGCTTCTTTAACAGCAATTTGCTCTTTATGTGGGTCAACTACGTACATAACATCTGGGATACGAGGCATATCTTCGATACCACCCAAGAATTTTTCAAGACGTGCACGTTGTTTGTTAAGAAGTGCAACTTCTTTCTTAGGAAGAACTTCGAAAGTTCCATCTTCTTCCATACGTTTGATTTCTTTCAAACGAGCGATACGTTTTTGGATTGTTCCCCAGTTTGTAAGAGTTCCACCCAACCAACGGTGGTTGATGAAGTATTGACCTGAACGTACTGCTTCTTCAGCAACTGCATCAGCTGCTTGTTTCTTAGTACCAACGAACAATACAACTGCGTCGTTAGCTGCTGCATCACGCATGAAATCGTAAGCTTGGTCAGCGTATTTTACAGTTTGTTGCAAGTCGATAACGTGAATTCCGTTACGCTCAGTAAAGATGTACTTAGCCATCTTAGGGTTCCAGCGACGAGTTTGGTGACCAAAGTGTACACCAGCCTCAAGAAGTTGTTTCATTGAAATTACTGCCATGAGTATTTCTCCTTTTTGTTTTTTCCTCTTCTTGACTTCAACTCGCAAAACGACCCAAGGGCAACTGTTTCACAATTCATCAAGAATGAGTATTATCGTTCACACGACAAGTTTCATTTTACCATACTTTTTCAATATTTTCAAGCTATTTTAGTAGATTTTTAGGCTCTATAATATTTGTAGTGGGTAAATCCCCTATAGATCTTATGGAGCCGTTTTTATTGTAGAAAAAAAGTCCCATAAGATCTATAATGAAAAGCGACCAAACCATCATTAGAAAGAATCCTATGGAACAATTACATTTTATCACAAAACTACTAGACATTAAAGACCCTAATATCCAATTTATGGATATCATCAATAGGAATACCCACAAAGAAATCATCGCTAAACTGGACTATGAGGCCCCATCTTGCCCTGATTGTGGAAGGCAAATGAAGAAATATGACTTTCAAAAACCGTCTAAGATCCCTTACCTAGAAACGACTGGTATGGCTACTAGAATTCTACTTAGAAAACGTCGTTTTAAGTGCTATCAGTGTTCAAAAATGATGGTTGCTGAGACTCCTCTAGTAAAGAAAAATCATCAAATCCCTCGTATCATCAACCAAAAAATTGCTCAGAAGCTGATTGAAAAAACTTCTATGACCGATATTGCCCATCAGCTGGCCATCTCAACTTCAACTGTCATTCGCAAGCTCAATGACTTCCGTTTTAAGCATGATTTTTCTCGTCTGCCTGAGATTATGTCTTGGGATGAGTACTCCTTTACAAAGGGAAAAATGAGTTTCATTGCACAAGATTTTGAAAAGCTCAATATCATCACTGTTCTCGAGGGAAGAACACAAGCTATTATTCGAAATCACTTTCTTAAATATGATAGAGTCGTCCGATGTCGAGTGAAAATCATTACTATGGATATGTTTAGCCCTTACTATGACTTGGCTAAACAGCTTTTTCCAAACGCTAAAATCGTGTTGGATCGTTTCCATATTGTCCAACACATGAGCCGTGCTATGAGTCGTATGCGTGTCCAAATCATGAATCAGTTTCATCGAAAATCCCATGAATACAAGGCTATCAAGCGTTACTGGAAACTCATCCAACAAGATAGTCGGAAACTCAGCTGTAAACGTTTTTATCGCCCTACTTTTCGCATGCACTTGACGAATAAAGAAATTCTAGACAAGCTTTTGAGCTATTCAGAAGACTTGAAACACCACTACCATCTCTATCAACTCTTGCTTTTTCACTTTCAGAATAAGGAACCGGATAAATTTTTCGGGCTCATTGAGGACAATCTAAAGCAGGTTCATCCTCTTTTTCAGACTGTCTTTAAAACCTTCCTCAAGGATAAAGAGAAAATTGCCAACGCCCTTCAACTACCCTATTCCAACGCCAAACTGGAAGCCACCAATAATCTTATCAAACTTATCAAGCGCAATGCCTTTGGTTTTCGGAACTTCGAAAACTTCAAAAAACGGATTTTTATTGCTCTGAATATCAAAAAAGAAAGGACGAAATGTGTCCTTTCTCGATCTTAGCTTTTAGTCAACCCACTACAGTTGACAAAGAACCGATTTTTAAAGTAAGTTAACTATATAAATCATAAAAGAGACTCGAATAGAGCCTCTTCGTTTCATTCATTAGTTTGGATAGATATATGTTACAAAACCTTCTGAAGTTGTAGTAGGATTGAACCATCCACGTTTATTTCCGATTGTACGATTTCCACCATAGTTTGATTCAGATACTTGGATACTTGTTGATGATGAAACAGCTGTAACTACTGCTACGTGTCCATATCCACCGTCATTCCAACATGCAATCGCGCCAACTTGAGGTGTAGATCCTGTACGGAATCCTGCTGCAGCTGCACTTGTAGCCCACTGTGCTCCATTACCCCAGTAGTCTCCAGCCCAAGGGGCCAAGGTTTTAGCTCCCCATGTACACTCACCAGTTGGATAACTTGAAGCATTTGTACTGTATGTTGGACGATGTTTTACTGATGCAGGTGCGTAACTTGAAGATGATTCAGATGAGCTAGATACTGCTTGAACTTCTGCTGTAAAAGTTGTATTTCCAGAAGCAACGACTGTTTGTTGTTGACTTGCTTGTTTAGCTTTATAAGCAGCTTCTGCTTCTGCAGCTGCTTTAGCTTCCGCTTCCGCTGCTGCTTTTTTCTCAAGTAAACTTGCTTTTTCATCCTCTGCAGTAGCCTTTTCAGCAGCAAGATTCAATTCGGCAGCTTTCAACTCTGCTTGTTTTGTAGTTAATGTTTGAGCATCATCAGCTAGTTTTTGCTGATTTGCAATAACTGTATTGATAGCATCATTATTTGCTACTTGTTTTTCAGAAATAGCTTTTTTATCTGCTTTTTGTTGTTCCAACATCTTGTTGTTTGCAGATACGATCTCACTCATTGCAGCAACACGTGAGATAGCTTCTGTAATTGATTTTGAATTTACAATTGTATTGATGTAGTTAGTTGCAGCTCCATTTGTTTGAGCGCTACGAGCTTGTTTTTGCAATGAATCATTACGAGATACAATATTCTTAGAAAGTTCTGTAATTTCACCCTCAAGCTTTTTAGATTCTGCTTGTAGTCTATCATTTTCAGATTGCAAGTTTGATTGCTCTGTTTGAATAGCAGATACTTGCTCCTGAATTTGATCAACTTGTTTTTGAGCTTCTTGTTGTTGTGCTGTTAAGTTACTAATTTTATTATCTTGAGCAGCAATTTTGTCATCAGTAGTTTCTGCATGCGCAGTTGTTAAAACAGCTACTTGAGAAACCATTACTGTACTTAGTAAAAGTGACGCTAAGATTTTTTTCTTCATATTGCGTAGATACTCCTTCTTTTAAAGACATTACTAGTATACCAAAAAAAGGCCTAATGAATATTACGCCTTTGTTACATTTTTATTTCTTTCTTATAGGTAAAATTTTTCAAAAATAAACTGAAAAATAATCATCCATATAAGGTTCAAAATCATTGATGGAACTAAACTATAGACTATGAATAAAGACATACTATCCACAGTTAAACCTACCGCTATTGCAAGTATGTAAGCTCCCATTTCAAATAGAAAAGTCATGACAATAATTGCTAACATTCTCGTCCAACGATTCAATAAAATAACACTATTAAATTTATGGAGAAATACCCCCAACAAGACGAACAACAGAGTCGCAATTCCAATCAAGTGGAAAAAGTAAATGTCATAAACCAAACCAACTACAAAACAATAAGCTAAATAGAAATACTCTGATACTTCAATCGTCTCGAATAAAAGAAACAAAAATAGAAAATGACTAGCCAACTGTACGTGGGGAAAAAATGAGCCCAGAAGCTGGCTAATATGGGCATCAATTAGAACAAAGAAAGGAAGCAATAAAAACACTCCAACCCATTTCAACTGTCTCATTATGAATTCCCCACTAATTCTATCACATCTACATTATGAGTATCTGCACTCAATTTAACCGTTACTTCTCGTGTCAAATAATCTGTACTATGCGTTGTGGCAACCACTTCACCAACAGGAATATCCGCAACGTTAAAGTTTCCTAATCCACCCGTTGTCACCTTATCGCCTGCACTGATATCGCTATTACTATTTAATTGACTAATTTTAAGAACTTCATTTTCCTTGTCGTAGCCAACAATAATTCCATAAATTGTGGTAGTGCCGTGTTGAATTTTAACAGAAATCTTATCAGCATTTTCTGTATTTGTCAGAAGGTTGACCATGGTAGAGTTCTCCTCTACTTTCGAAACACTCCCAATCAAACCACCATTTGCAATAGCTAACATGTTCTCAGAAGCCCCTTTTGATTTGCCTGCATCTAGAGTCAATTCCTGCTTCCAAGATACCGGAGAACGCATAATAACATCTGCTGCCAAAGTCTTTGTGGCTTGCAATTTAGACTTCATATCAAGCAATTGGCGCAGTTGTTCATTTTCTGTCTTTAAACTTTCCGCCTCATTCGATTTAACTTCTAATTGGTAAATCTGTTTCTTCAAACTTTCATTTTCATTATATGTTCGTGTCAAATGAGCCAAATCTGATTTAACAGAATCAAACCACTGAAAAGGTTTTTGAACAACCCTATCAACCAATGAGATTCCATCTCCTAATTTTGTCACAATTGCGCTTGAATAAGTCGTCGCTAAGAGAGCTGACACAAGCAGAACAGTAACAAAAACAATAATGACATATTTTGATTTTTTAAAACGGTTCATATCCCTACCTTTATATCAAAAACTGTTACAGTAACTTTTTTATAAATTCCTGAAAGCTACTAAGATTTTAAGAAAAATAAGCAACAACCAAGTACGAGAATAACAAGAATGGTCAGCGTATCCTTTCGTGTCCATTTCAATTGTCGGTATTGACTTCTACCTTTCCCCCCCTGATAACCACGCGCTTCCATGGCGATAGCCAAGGAATCCGCACGTTTTAAACTTGTCGCAAAAAGAGGAATCAAAATAGGAATCATCGCCTTCACCTTTTGAACAATGCTTCCTTCACCAAAATCCACTCCACGCGCTTTCTGTGCATTCATAATCCGCGTCGTATCATCCATCAAGGTTGGGACAAAACGCAAACTCATAGACAGCATCAAACCGATTTCATGAACTGGAACTTTCACACGCTTTAAAGGCGCTAACAAAGCTTCGACAGCTGATGCCAAACTTAAGGGCATGGTCGTTAAGGTTAACAAAGTTGAAAAGAAAATAATCAATACAAAGCGACAAAAAATAATTCCAGCTTGTTGCAAAGCATAATCCGTGATTCTCACAAACGAAAACTCAAATAAAACATTCCCACTAGAAATGAAAAACAGTTGAAAAATAGTTGTGAAGGCAATCAAGAAAAACATAGATTTCAAGCCCTGAACAAAAAATGAAAGAGATACTCCTGACAAGGCAATAAATATCCCTGTCGCTATAAAAAGAATCAAATTCGTCAAGGGATTATTAGCCCAAAAAACGATCAAAATCAGTAGCATCATAGCAAGTAATTTGCTACGTGGATCCAACCGGTGAACAATCGAATCCCCTGGAATATAACGCCCCAAAATCATACTATCCATTTAGCGACTCCTTGAACTCCTCTATCTTAATCGGTAATCGTTTAAATGACACGCCTCTATCAGCCAATCGTTTACAAAAGGCCGTAATTTTAGGTACTCCCAACTGCACTTCTTCCATAAAGACAACATCTTGAAAGACATCACTCGGTTTGCCACCCTTCACTAAACGTCCCTTTTCCATCACATAGACTTGATTCGCATATTCAGCAACATCATCCATCAAATGCGTTACTAAGACAATGGTCATCCCTGACTGGTGGAGTTTTTTGAACAAATTCATCAACTCTTTTCTACCTAAAGGATCTAGACCTGCCGTGGGCTCATCTAAGACTAATATAGCTGGTTCCATGGCAAGTATGCCTGCAATGGCGACACGTCTCATTTGTCCACCTGACAGCTCAAACGGACTACGATCAAAAAGTGATTCCTCGATTCCAACCAGAGCCAGTTTTTCACGCGCAATCTGCTCCGCATCTTCTTCAGAAACTCCAAAATTTTGCGGTCCAAAAGCAACGTCCTTCAAAACTGTTTCTTCAAAGATCTGATTTTCAGCAAACTGAAATACCAAGCCAACCTGTTTTCTAATTCGACGAATATCTTTATTTTTAGAAGTCGAAGTGATTAAGGTATCAAAAACTCGCACAGTTCCTTGACTTGGAACCAATAAACCATTTAAAAGTTGTAAAATAGTTGATTTACCGCTACCTGTGTGCCCAATTAAGGCCGTATAAGAACCATCTTCAATCGTCAAAGAAACATCCGACAAAGCTGTTGAGGCTAAGGGAGTCCCTTCTTGATATGTAAAACTCACATTTTCTAGAGCAATTCCCATAGCTTATCCTCTAGCTCACTTTCTGTCAAATAATTTTCAGGCAAATCATAGCCATTCTGGCTTAAAGAATTTTTTAATTGATTAGCAAAAGGATCGTCTAATCCAATTTGATCTAAATCATTTCGAGAAAAAAGTTCCCTTGGACTACTAGTTGATTCAATTTCCCCTTTTTTCATGACCAATACACGATCACTCATGGCAACTTCTTCCAAATCATGTGTAATGGAAATGACCGTCATATCATAGTCTTTTCGAATTCCTTTTACTGTCTCAATCAGTTCTCTACGTCCCTCAGGATCCAACATACTCGTTGCTTCATCTAGGATTAAAATAGCTGGTCTTAGGGCTACAACACCTGCAATGGCCACACGTTGCTTTTGGCCACCTGACAGACGAGCTGGCTCTCTCTTTTTAAAGTCCAACATGCCAACCAAATCCAGAGCTTCTTCCACTCTTTTTTTCATTTCTTGACGAGAAAGTCCCTGATTTTCCAAACCAAAGGCTACATCATCTTCAACAGTCGCTCCAACAAATTGATTGTCTGGATTTTGAAAAACCATACCGATTTGACGACGTATATTCCAAACATTTTCCTCAGTCAACCGTTGGCCATCAATTACAATCTCTCCAGATTCTGCTTCCAGTAAGCCATCAATTAACCGTACTGTCGTTGATTTACCACTACCATTATGCCCTACAATCGAAAGCCATTCTCCACGTTTCACGTGAAACGTAATATCCTTCACATCATAGTATTCCTGACTTTCCTTATAGCGAAAAGAAAGATTTTTTACATCAATTATTGATTTCATTTCGAACCAAATGTCCCTTTAAATACATAGGCACTACCCTTGAAATAATCATAGCCAGAGTAGATAGTGAAAAACAAGGCTACATAAAGTAGAACTTGACCAATCAAAGTCCAATGTAATAGCAAGAAAATAATCGCAAACATCTGACTGAAAGTTTTAATTTTCCCAGGCATTGCTGCTGCTAAAACTGTTCCACCAGTTTCAACCAATAAAAGCCTTAAACCTGTCACAGCCAATTCTCGACAGATAATCACTGCAACAATCCAAGCCGGAGCCATTCCTAACTCAATCAGCATAATAAAAGCTGACATAACTAGTAGCTTATCCGCCATAGGATCTGCAAATTTACCAAAATTACTAACCACATTCCATTTGCGAGCTAAATATCCATCTAAATAGTCTGTAATACTGGCAATAGCAAAGATAATAGCTGCTACTATATGACTCTCTATCGAATTTCCTACTGTTAAAATAAAGATAAAAATAGGTATAAAAAGAATTCGACCTATTGTTAAGAGATTTGGAATTTGTTCTTTTTTCATTCGTTTTTCCTTAATTTTTAGTAAAGGTTACAGCGATTTTTCCAGTCTGAGCTGTTAATTTCGATAAATCAACAGTCTGATTATCTACTGTTAAAGCGACACCTTTGACAACACCTAACGTAATGGTCACAGGATTTTTAGTTGAAACGCTTGTTTCCGCACTTTTATTATCCGGTGATAAAGTCACACCACCCTCAAGATCACTTTCTGAAACACTAACCCAACTTCTAGCATCTGACACTGATAATTGCAATTTTGCAGTTTCCTTGCTCGTTTTATAAGCAACTTCTACTCGATTTCCTTCACCCGATACCGTTATAGCTGGTTCAGTATTCGAAGAATTACTACTAGTTGAAGATGGAGTTGCAGAACTAGTCGAGCTTGTTGCTTGGACTACACTATAACTAGACGCAGATAAACGCTCCGGTTGAGTCTGGATATAATTCCAAACATAATAAGTCACAAAAATTACAATCGATAGTGCAAAGAGTATAAAATAAAATAAAGGTAAAAATGATGTCTTATTTTTCTTACTTGAACGTCTCCTACCTGTCAACTCGTCTTCATCAACATCTACTTCCTCATAAGTAATCATGCTCCCAGAATCATAAGCATCCAAGACAATTCGCTCATCTAACTCAACAGCCCACGCATACTTTCGCAAAAAAGAACGAGTATAAAATGGACTAGGAAGTTGATCAAAATCATCAGCTTCCATTGCCTCCAACATCTCCAACTGAATTTCTGTTTTTTTATGTAATTCTTCTAAAGTCAACCCTTGGTTGGTTCTAGCTAAACGTAAAACCTCACCAATTGTTTTTTTCCTCATACTTGCCATTCCTTCTTTCTAGTGTTTATTATGATAGCTTGCTACGATGGGAATATTGTAAAATCAACTATGTCACCATCATCTATTAAATGATGTCCAGCATCAAGAACATTCTCTAAAGTAATTTCCTGTAAAATCTTTGGCAAATCAAAAATTGTCTCACCATGTTCAAAAGCATCATATTGCGTTGCGATAAATTCAAGAGAGTTCATGCTACTGAAAAATTCCCCAAACATCTCTCTTTTGATAATATCTAAATGATCCTCTGTAATATCTAAATCCTTTGTAAAATTACGAATGGCCTTCCTAAACTGATGAGATAAAGCAACTGGCTCTTTTGTATCCATTGTCAACATAACAAAATGAAAGCGACTTGTAACTTCAACTTCAAGAGATAAGGAAGCATCTATTTTACCTGATTCATATAATTTTTGAAAACGATCCGAAGTCCAACCAAACATCATTGCAAACAATAATTTTAATAAAATATGATGTCGATAGCAATCCGCTCCAGCAACTTCTCGTTTACCTCTAACTCCAATCGCTAGTTTGGGAGAAGATACTTCCATCCTCATAGTGTCCGTTTGCTTTACATCTTGCAAAAGCAACTTTTCTCTTGCCACTTCATGAACATCTGAATCTTTCAGTTCTTTTCTTTCGAAATAGTTCTGTACTCGCTCCACATCAAAATTACCAACTAAAAACAGAGACATATTTACAGGTTTGTAAAACCTTGTAAAGTTTTCTTGCAAATTAGTTAGATTGATTTGGGAAATGGACTCCTCACTTCCAACTATATCAGTTGCTAAAGGTGTGCCAGGATATAAATTCGCTAAAGTCGAAAAGAATAAACACGAATCTGGATCATCTTGATACATTTCTCGTTCTTGCTGGATAATATCCTGCTCTCTTAAAATGGAAGCTTCAGTAAAGTGTGCTGATGTTACCAATTCATCAAGTAAATCTAAATTTTCTAAAAAATGATCCGTTGCCGAAAAAAGATAGTTTGTTTTTGTAAAGCTTGTAAAGGCATTGCTATCCGCACCTAGACTCGTAAAAGCTGACATCAAATCACTAGAATCTTCTCTCTCAAATAATTTATGTTCAAGAAAATGAGCAATTCCCGCAGAATATTCTTTTACATCTCCGTCAACTTCAGTGACAAGCATATCTACCGAACCAAACTGAACAGTGACACTCCCGTAAACCTCTTTAAATTCCTTTTTAGGCAAAAGAGCAACTGTCAATCCGTTGGCAAAACGAGTTCGATAAACCATTTCTTTTACAGCTGGGTAGTATTTTTCTTCAAAAACAACCTTTGTCATTCTGTTCCTTCCATAAAGTAAATCGCTTGTAGTTTCACATTATTAGCTGCTCTACAAATATCATCTTTGTCAACTTGCTCGAGTTTTGCAATCCAACTTTTAAAGTCTGCTGAAGATTTTCCAAGTAAGGCATTTTGATAAGCACGTTCAATCAATGAAGATTGATTATCTTGAGAAAGTAACAGAGACCGACGAATCATTTCCTTTGTTTGCTCTAACTCAAGCTCTGTAAAATAACCTTTTTTTAAATCAAGCAGTTGATTATTCATCATTTTACGAGCATGGTTCCGATTTTCTCGATTGATACCAGCGTACATCCTCAAGAATCCACTAAATAAATCAAGCTGACTTGAAATAGTATAAGCCAATCCAGCATTTTCACGGACATTTGTAAATAGTTTAGAGTGAGCAAATCCACCAAGTAAACCATTCATTACAATCATGGGTAAATGTTGCTCATCACCATATTCAGAAGGGCAATGATAACCTAATTCCAAAATGGATTGTCCCACATTTTTCCGAACCATACCTTCCTGCAGGATATTGGAATAAGGTTGACAATACTGAACCTTCACATCTCCTTTTCGACCTTTAAAGCCAAATGATTCTAATACATTTTGAATTTCAACCTCATTAAAATCACCTAGGAAAAAGAAATCTATTCGATTATTGGCCAAAAATTCTTGGAAACAAGAATAAGAACTCTGTGGAGTTTCAGCTAAAATACGATTTCGTAAATCACTATATTCCAATTGGAGACGTTCGTCATGAAAAAATATTTTGTCTAATTCTTTATGTGAAAAATAAAAAGAATCATCCATATCAACTGCTAAACTTGCTAGCAATTGCTTTTTCTCAATTTCAAATAAGGCTGGATCAAATCCATTATCAACTACTACGGGTGAAAAAAGAGTTTCTTTTACTAGCTCCAAAACCTGAGCAGTTAGCACATTTTTCCTACTTAAAAACTCATCACGAACATAAGTAAATGTCAATTCTACAATGTGACTTTGCCCTCTTCTAAAACAATTGGTTGACATATCTGTACCATATAGACTGGCCAAGTATCTTCTCAAAGCTTGAGAAGTGGGGGACATCTGGTTGGCCGTTTCTAGCATACTCGCACTCAACATGCGACCTGCAATCGTATCAAGAGATAATGGAGCGGTAAAACGCACGGTGATTTTGTTCGTTTTAAACTTCTTTGATTGGATAAAATGTGTTGAAATTCCATGCACTAACTCCATGATTCACCTCCTTATATACAGACTTCTATTATATCACGAAAACCTGAAATTTTCTTGTTCCCTGTAATACTTTTGAAATAAAAATCGCTTACATTTCTCCCTGTTTCTATCACCATTTTTAGGAAAATATGGTATAATACCAAAGATTGAGGTGAATTATGGAATACAAATTATTTGAAGAATTTATTACCCTCCAAGCACTACTCAAAGAACTTGGAATTACACATAGCGGAGGAGCTATCAAATCATTTCTCTCTGAACATTCTGTTTACTTTAATGGGGAATTAGAAAGTCGTCGTGGTAAAAAAATTCGTATTGGCGATAAAGTTGACATCCCTGACATGGACATTGACATCTTGTTGACACAACCTACTTCTGAAGAAAAAGATGAATACCAAGCTGATAAAGTTGAAAAAGAACGAATCGCTAAACTCGTCAAAGAGATGAATAAGGGAGTTAAAAAAGACAAATCTAAACCTGCTTCATCACCTAAAAGCAAACAAGCTCCACGATTCCCTGGTAGATAATCATGTGGCTACAAAACCTATCTCTCAAAACTTTTCGTAACTACAAAGAGACGAAAATAGACTTTAATCCTAAATTAAATATCTTTTTAGGACGCAATGCACAAGGAAAAACAAACATGCTAGAGGCTATCTATTTTTTAGCCTTAACGCGTAGTCATCGAACTCGAACAGATAAAAATCTCATTCATTTTGATGAGGAACAACTTCATCTTTCAGGTCTCGTTCAGAAAAAAACTGGATCCATTCCCCTAGAAATCGAACTAACACAAAAAGGCCGTGTGACAAAAGTTAATCACTTAAAACAGGCACGCCTTTCAGATTATGTAGGACACATGAATGTTGTCTTATTTGCTCCTGAAGATTTACAACTAATTAAAGGAACACCTTCGGTTCGACGAAAATTCATTGATATGGAACTTGGACAAATCAAGCCAATCTATTTATCTGACTTAACCAATTATAACCACATCCTAAAGCAAAGAAACACTTACCTAAAATCAGCTCAAAAAATAGATGAAACCTTCCTTTCAGTATTGGATGATCAGCTAGTTGATTATGGATGTCGTGTAATGAATCACCGCTTAGATTTCATAAAAAAACTAGAATCATTTGGACGTAAGAAACATTTTGAACTCTCTAATCAGATTGAAGAGTTGTCAATATCCTATCAATCTTCTGTCAAGCCAACTGATCAAGAAGATTTATCTGAATCTTTCAAAATTGCTTTAGAAAAAAGTAGATCCAGAGATTTATTTAAAAAGAATACTGGTGTTGGTCCTCATCGAGATGACATTTCTTTTTATATAAATGGGATGGATGCTAGTTTTGGAAGTCAAGGCCAACATCGTAGTCTCGTCCTTTCTATAAAATTAGCAGAAATCGAACTAATGGAAAGTATTACTACAGAATCCCCAATATTACTACTTGACGATGTTATGAGTGAACTTGACAACACTAGACAGTTAAAATTATTAGAAACGATTTCTCAATCAATCCAAACCTTTATTACAACAACAAGCTTAGACCATCTTCAAAATCTACCAGAAAATCTAAGCATCTTCACTATTCAGGGTGGTAAAGTTTTTGTAAACGAAAATTGACAACATTGTAAAAGAACTCCTGTTTTCACGGGAGTTCTTTTTATTTCTTTTACATAGAATAATTTGGTGCTTCATTAGTAATTTGTACATCATGAGGATGGCTTTCTTTCAAACCAGCACCAGACATTTCAATAAATTGAGCATTATCATGTAGTTCTTTAAGGTTAGCTGCACCACAGTAACCCATACCAGAGCGAATACCACCAATCATTTGGAAGACGATATCAGCTGCCGCTCCTTTATAAGCAACACGACCTTCAATTCCTTCTGGAACAAGCTTGTTTGCTTCATTGACAGAACCTTGGAAGTAACGATCGCTTGAGCCTTTCTTCATTGCTGCGATTGATCCCATACCACGGTAAGTCTTGAACTTACGTCCTTGGAAGATTTCAGTTTCACCTGGTGCTTCGTCTGTTCCAGCAAACATTGATCCAAGCATAACTGCATTTCCACCAGCAGCAAGAGCTTTTACAATATCTCCAGAATACTTGATTCCACCGTCAGCAATGATCGTTTTACCATATTCACGCGCAACAGCTGCAGCATCATAGATAGCTGTTACTTGTGGAACACCAACACCAGCAATCACACGAGTAGTACAGATAGAACCTGGTCCAATACCAACCTTGACAACGTCTACACCTGCTTCGTAAAGTGCGCGCGCTCCCTCAGCAGTAGCAATATTTCCAGCAATCAAAGTACGATCTGGGAAGTGAGCACGAATCTCAGCAATTTTACGCAAGACACCTGCAGAATGACCATGTGCAGTATCAATAACAATCGCATCCGCTCCTGCCTCAAAAAGAGCCTCTGCACGTTCAAATGTATCTGAAGTAACACCTACTGCACCTGCAACTAGAAGACGACCAAACTCATCTTTAGCAGCATTTGGAAACTCAATAACTTTTTCAATATCTTTGATAGTAATCAAACCAGAAAGGCGACCTTCTTCATCTACCAAAGGAAGCTTTTCAATACGGTGTTCTTGAAGAATACTCTCAGCTGTTGTAAGATCTGTACCCACAGGAGCAGTCACAAGATTTTCACTGGTCATATGATTGGAGATTGGTTGGTTATAGTCTGAAATAAAACGAAGATCTCGGTTTGTCAAAATACCAACCAATTTACAATTTTCAAGTGTTTCAACAACTGGAACACCACTGATGCGGTAACGACCCATAAGCTCATCTGCTTCAGCAATTGTATGTTCAGGCGTCAAGAAGAACGGATCAATAATAACTCCATTTTCAGAACGTTTTACCTTACGAACCTCGTCTGCTTGTTGAGCAATTGACATGTTTTTATGGATAACTCCGAGACCGCCTGCACGAGCAATAGCAATGGCCATTTGACTCTCTGTAACTGTGTCCATGGCAGCGGTAATAATTGGGATATTTAAAGTCAGATTATCTGCCAATTTAGTTGTTAAATCTGCATCGTTAGGCAACACATGACTTTCAGCTGGAATAAGCAATACATCATCAAAGGTAAAACCTTTTTTCAAAAATTTAGTGTCCCAATTAGACATTCGAAGTTTCCTCTTTTCTTTCTTTTTGAGCTTGACTCTTTTTATATTGTATCTATCATACCATTCTATAAAAATTTGTCAAATGTTACAGGGGTAAATAAAAAACTATCTTTTCTTTGAGATAGAAATGATAGTTTCTTGTAAAATAAACTTAGTTAAAGTAATGGAGTCCCATTGCTCCTTTAACCTCAGATAGGGTTTGACCTGCAACTTCACGCGCTCTTTCACTACCTTTTTGAAGCATATTATAAACTTCTCCCATATCCTTAGCAAATTCAATACGGCGCTCACGAATAGGACCCAGTTCACGTTCTAATATTTCAAGTAGATAACGCTTGGTCTTCACATCACCAAGACCACCTCGTTGGTAATGTTCTTTCATGTCAGCAATTTCTTGAGCATCTTCTGGGCGACCAAAAACATCTAGATAATGGAAAACCATATTGCCCTCAATCTTACCTGGATCTTCAACGCGAATATGATTTGGATCTGTATACATACTCATTACTTTTTTACGCAAAGTATCCGCATCATCAGCTAAATAAATACCATTATTGAGTGATTTAGACATTTTAGCATTTCCATCTAAACCAGGTAAACGACCTGCTCTCTCATTCTCGGGATAAATACCTTCCGGCTCTACCAAGACATCACAGTTATATGCATTGTTAAAAGAACGAACAATCTCACGGGTTTGCTCAATCATTGGTTTCTGATCTGTCCCAACAGGAACATAATTGGCCTTAAAGGCTGTGATGTCAGCTGCTTGTGCAATTGGATAAACCAGAAATCCTGTCGGAATGCTTTCTCCAAATCCCTTCTGAGCAATTTCTGTCTTGACAGTTGGATTGCGTTCCAAACGAGCTAGTGACACCAAATTCATATAATACATAGACAACTCAGCTAATTCTGGAATTTGACTTTGAATAAAGATTGTCGATTTACTTGGATCTAATCCAACTGCAAGATAATCCAAAGCCACATTTCCGATAGACTCTACAATTGTTTGAGGATCTTTGGCGTGATCTGTCAAAGCTTGTTGGTCAGCCAAGAACACAAACATATCATACTTATCCTCTTCCTGTAATAATACTCGATTTTTGAGACTTCCAACATAATGTCCAATATGCAATTTTCCTGTTGGACGGTCTCCTGTTAAAATAATGGGTTTAGTCATTTTGTTCTCCTTCGATATAGTCCCTTCAATTATAGCATTTTTTTAATGAAATAACCGTAATTTATCAAAATAAATCAGCCTTGCTATTTACGGTTTTGTGTAAAGTTTACTGTAAATATAATTTACACAAAATTGACAGATAAAAATTTGAATATTTCCGTATTTTCTAGTAGAATAAATATATTACACATATAGGAGAAAAACATTGCTTACAGTATCTGATGTTTCACTACGTTTTAGTGATCGCAAACTTTTTGATGATGTCAATATCAAATTTACAGAAGGAAATACTTATGGATTAATCGGTGCTAATGGTGCCGGCAAATCAACCTTTTTAAAAATTTTAGCTGGAGATATCGAACCTACTACTGGTCACATCTCTCTTGGGCCAGATGAACGTCTCTCTGTTCTTCGTCAAAATCACTTTGACTATGAAGATGAACGTGCCATTGATGTTGTTATCATGGGAAATGAAAAACTTTATAGCATCATGAAGGAGAAAGATGCTATCTACATGAAGGAAGATTTCTCAGATGAGGACGGAGTCCGTGCTGCCGAACTTGAAGGAGAGTTTGCCGAGCTTGGGGGCTGGGAAGCAGAAAGTGAAGCCTCTCAACTCCTTCAAAACCTAAATATCCCAGAAGAATTGCACTATCAAAATATGAGCGAATTGGCCAACGGTGAAAAAGTAAAGGTTCTCCTCGCCAAAGCACTTTTTGGTAAACCAGATGTTCTTCTTTTGGACGAGCCGACCAATGGTTTGGATATCCAATCAATTACATGGCTAGAAGACTTCTTGATTGATTTTGATAACACCGTTATCGTAGTATCCCATGACCGTCACTTCTTAAACAAAGTATGTACTCACATGGCCGACCTTGACTTTGGAAAAATCAAACTCTATGTCGGAAACTATGACTTCTGGAAGGAATCTTCTGAACTCGCTGCTAAATTGCTAGCAGACCGTAATGCCAAAGCAGAAGAAAAAATTAAGCAATTGCAAGAGTTCGTTGCTCGTTTCTCTGCTAATGCTTCTAAATCAAGACAAGCAACATCACGTAAGAAAATGCTTGATAAGATTGAACTTGAAGAAATTGTACCATCTAGTCGTAAATATCCATTTATCAACTTTAAAGCGGAACGTGAGATTGGTAATGATCTCTTGACAGTAGAAAATCTAACTGTAAAGATTGATGGTGAGACTATTTTAGATAATATCAGCTTTATCTTGCGTCCAGGTGATAAGACCGCTCTTATTGGACAAAATGATATCCAAACGACTGCATTAATTCGTGCAATCATGGGAGATATTGACTATGAAGGAACTGTCAAGTGGGGAGTTACAACTAGTCAATCTTATCTGCCAAAAGATAACTCAGCTGATTTCGCAGGGGGAGAATCAATTCTTGACTGGTTGCGTCAATTTGCAAGTAAAGAAGAAGATGACAATACTTTCCTACGCGGTTTCCTCGGCCGTATGCTCTTCTCTGGAGATGAAGTTAACAAACCTGTAAACGTCTTGTCAGGGGGAGAAAAAGTTCGTGTCATGCTTTCAAAACTAATGCTCTTGAAGTCAAATGTGCTTGTACTTGATGACCCAACCAATCACTTGGACTTGGAATCTATCTCAAGCTTGAATGATGGATTGAAAAACTTTAAAGAATCAATCATCTTTGCCAGTCATGACCACGAGTTTATTCAAACTTTGGCTAACCATATCATTGTCTTGTCTAAAAATGGCGTTATCGATCGTATCGATGAAACCTATGATGAATTCCTAGAAAATGAAGAAGTACAAGCAAAAGTTAAAGAACTTTGGAAAGACTAAATAAAACTTCAAAACTCAGTTGGGTTAACCAGCTGAGTTTTCTAACATTTTATGAGGTAACATGAAATTATTTTTTAAAACATATTGGACATATTTTGTTTCTTTCATCATTCCTGTATTGATTATGGCAGGAGTATACCTATCTCAAGGTATCTACTGGAATAGTGACACCTCTCCTCTATTAGGAGATGGCTTTCATCAATACGTTATTTTTGATATAGCTCTAAGAAATATCCTACATGGAAATGGTAGTTTGTTTTACACCTTTACAAGTGGTCTAGGACTAAACTTCTATGCCCTATCTAGTTATTACTTGGGTAGTTTTCTCGCGCCTCTGGTTTACTTTTTTAATCTGTCGAATATGCCAGATGCTGTCTATCTGACAACTCTCTTAAAATTTGGATTGATTGGACTGTCAACTTATTTTAGTTTAAATAAATTATTTCAATCGATTCCCAAGCCTTTAAAACTAGCTTTAGCTACTTCCTATGCTCTGATGAGTTTCTCTGTCAGTCAATTAGAGATAAAAACTTGGCTAGATGTTTTTATCTTAATTCCTTTAATTATAACTGGTTTACATCTGCTTATCACTGAAAAAAAATTCCTATTGTACTTTACAAGTCTGTCAATTTTATTTATTCAAAATTATTATTTTGGCTATATGACAGCATTGTTTCTTATTTTCTGGTATCTCTGTCAAATTTCGTGGAACTTTAAAACTCGAAAATCATCTTTTCTTGATTTCATAATCACCTCCATTTTAGCTAGTATGGCTAGTTTGATTATGACTCTTCCCACTCTGTTTGATTTACAGACACATGGGGAAAAATTGACTGAAGTTACGAAGTTTCAAACTGAAAGTAGCTGGTATCTTGATCTTTTTGCTAAGCAATTCATCGGTTCCTTTGATACAACAAAGTATGGAGCTATCCCAATGATTTTTGTTGGACTACTTCCCTTTATTTTGACCATTTTATTTTTTACTCTGAAATCTATTAAGTTTCACGTGAAACTTATCTATGCAATCTTCTTTGCATTTCTAATTGCAAGCTTTTATATTGAAGCTCTTGATTTATTTTGGCAAGGAATGCATACTCCAAATATGTTTTTACATCGCTATGCTTGGATTTTCTCTACCTTGTTAATTTATACAGCAGCGGAAGTCTTAAATCGTCTGAAAGAAATTAAAATCTGGAATTTTTTAGTTTCGCTTTTTCTTATAGTAACAGGATTTTTAGCTACCATCTATCTAAAATCACATTATTCTTTTTTAACAGATTTGAATATTCTGCTGACTCTTGAATTTTTGGTTGTCTATTTGCTTTTACTCCTTGCAGTTATCAAAAAGTTTATCTCTGTAAATCTATTTACCATTCTAATCTCTTTATTTATAATAGTTGAAATAAGTTTAAATGCTTCATCTCAAATAGACGGAATTTCTAAGGAATGGGGATTTGCTTCTAGAAGTGCTTATAATCGAGATATCCCAGCTATGGAATCTTTCTCAACATATATTGAGGATCCATTTACTCGTACTGAAAAACTACAAACTCAGACTGGAAATGACAGTATGAAATTCAACTACAATGGAATCTCTCAATTTTCATCTGTTAGAAATCGTTCAGCAAGCTCTACTTTGGATAAACTTGGTTTTAAATCCTCTGGTACTAATCTCAATCTCCGTTATGCCAATAATAGTATTTTAGCTGATAGTTTATTTGGCATCCAGTACAATATCTCAGACAGTCCTATTGATAAGTATGGTTTTAAAGATATCTATCAAAAAGATAATCTTACTCTATATGAAAATCAGTTCTCTCTTCCAATTGCCTTTGCTAGTCAATCTGTTTACAATGATGTCAAGTTCAATGAACATACCTTGGATAATCAGGCCTCGTTTTTAAATCAACTTGCTAACACCAATTTTGATTATTTTTCTCCAATACCTTATGAAAAAACTGAAAATACTGATGATTTGATTAGTGTTACAAGTTCTTCAAATGAGGATGCAGAAATCCAGTATCAAATTGAAGTGCCAGAAAACAGTCAAGTTTATCTTTCTTTCACAAACCTTCACTTTTCTAATGACAAACAAAAAAAGGTTGACATCCTTGTAAATGGGGAAAAGAAAACTTTTACAACTGATAATGTCTTCTCCTTCTTTAATCTAGGATATACTAAAGAGAAAAAAACTTTCAATATTAATGTTAGTTTCCCTGGAAATTCACAGGTATCATTTGAATCTCCTACCTTCTATCGTTTAGATACCAAAACTTTTACCGAGGCAATTCAAAAAATTAAAGAACAACCTGTCACAGTATCAACTTCTAAAAACAAGGTCTTTGCTACATATGATGTCAAACAAGATACGTCGATTTTCTTCACCATTCCTTATGACAAAGGTTGGTCTGCCTACCAAGATGGTAAGAAAATAAAAATTAACCAAGCTCAAACTGGCTTTATGAAAGTTGACGTTCCTAAGGGAAAAGGAACTATTACACTTTCCTTTATTCCCAATGGGTTTGTTATTGGAGCAATCTGTTCCTTTACTTCTCTTTTTCTATTTGGAATCTATAATCACAAACGAAAGTCATCTAAGACATAAAAAAATCGACCAGTTGGTCGATTTTTTTAATCTTCTTCCATTTTCTTAGGTCGATAGGCTAGCATACCTAAACCAGTAAATAGGGCTAATATCACAGCAAGGAAAATGACTTGATGATGAATATTTCCTGTCATAGAAATTGTTTGTCGTAATCCAGAAACCGAATAACTCATTGGTAACCAAGGATTAATAGCTCTAAAGAAATTATTTGTCAAAGCAAGTGGATAGGTACCTGCACTTGATGCTAACTGTAATAATAGCAAAATAAGAGAGAAGAAAGCTCCTACACGGCTATTCCATGTTGTTAATGCAGTTACCATAGACATAAATGTTAAGCTTGCGATAATAATTAAGAACAAGGTTCTCATTTCATGATTTGCTGTTAGACCAATAAGATGAACGCCACCATAGACTAAGACAGCGGCTAAAACAGCTATAACTCCATTTATCTCAAAGCGAGATTTGAACCAAGCCCAGCGAGTTTCAGGATGACGACCTGAAGGCAACTTCGCAAAGATCATATTCGTTGATATTGCTGCAACAAAGAGAGCAACTGATATCATATAAGGAGCCATTGCAATTCCATTTACAGGAACTTGGTCATTGTCAGTTTTGGAGAGACTGAGAGGATTTGACAAAATCTCTGCATTTTGAGATTCCGTAGATGCTGATTTGAGTTGATCACTAGCATTACTTAGTCCTTGTCCCAAAGAAGCAACTCCTGTCTGTAAACCTTCCAATCCAGAAGTTAACTTTGTTCCACCTTCTGCTAGTTTCCCAGCTCCAGCTGCCAATTTATTAGCTCCACTTTCTAATTGAGAAGCACCTGAAATTAACTGACTGGATTTGTCAGCTAGTTGGCTAGATCCTGACTGCAATTTATCAACTCCTGCTATCAATTCTTGACTCTTTTGATTCAATTGACTGGAGCCAGTTGATAATTTTTCAATACCAGATACTAATTCTGGAGTTTTTTCAACTAATTGACCAACTCCTGCTGTCAAGCTAGAAGATTTTTGTGTCAAGGTATTTGAGCCTGAAACTAGTTGATCCAAACTACCTGTCAAGGTGGAATTCTTTTCACTTAGTTGACTTGCGCCCTGAGAAACTTTATCAACACCTGCAGTATATGCATTTACACCTGATGCAATCGACTGACTAGCAGGAACTAATTTACTCGTCACTGCTCCCTGTATTTCTGTTAATCCACTTGACAATCCTGTCAAAGAAGTAGAAGCAAGCGGTAATACTTGATTAGCTTGATCTTTTAATGTTGAAAGATTAGAAGATTGATTTTGTAAGTTTTCTAATCCTCCCTGTAAACCTTGTACTAAAGCTATAATTGACTGAGCCGATTGAATACTATCAGTCGAATTTTGAGATACAGAAGCACTTATCTCAGCTTGTTGCTCACTTGTCAAGGATTGATAAGCTGCTGTTGATTGAATATTTGCTAATGTAGTTGCTTTTTCAGACTGAGCACTTGCTAGCATTTGATTAGAAAGAGAAACTATACTTGATAAAACAGAAGATAATTGTTTTGTATCTCCAACATCAATATTTTGAATAGCTTGATTTAACTGATTTAGACCAGAAGATAATTGATTAATTTGATCTTTTTGCCCAGATGAAGCATCTAACTTACTAGAAAGTTGTTGAATCCCTTCACTTAATTGCTCCACACCCATTCGAAGTGTAGCTGATTGACTAGATAACTGATTCGCACCTGTTGCAAGATTTCCCACTCCATTTGTATAGGCACTAACACCAGATGAAAATTGGTTAAGACCAGTATTGAGCTGAGAAACACCTCCAGTATAGGCCTCTACACCAGTATATAACTGATTGATTCCCCCTACTAATTCAGGACTTTTAGAAGCTAATTGACCTAATCCGCTATCTAATTTACTCACTGCACCAGTATATGTAACCAAACCACTATTAAAAGTCCCTAAGCCAAGATGAAGTTGTTCAACACCAGAAACATAAGCAGATAATCCTTTAGTAAACTGCTCCGTTCCATTTGAAAATGTTAAACTTGAATCTGCTAAAGAGTGCAGGTTGGTAGTTAATGTTTGACTTCCTGTCACTAATTGATTCGCTCCATCAGTTAATTTTTCACTACCAGAAGCTGCTTGACTCATACCATCTTTTAATTCGACCATCTTGTTAAATAAAGCTTTAGTATAGGTCTCAGTTACATTTGTAGACACATTCTGCTTTAATTGTGTCATCGCAGAATCGCTCATCTTGCTAGCAATAAAACTATGACCACTTGAAGTCTGATAATCGATTTGCATTTGCTCTGGATGATTCGTTAAAATAGAAGCTGCTTTTTCAGATAAATCACTTGGTAAAGTCACTACCATATAGTAATCGCCATCTTCCAATCCCTTCTTACCTTCCTCTTCATCTACGAAATGAAAATCTAAGGTTTTATTTTCTTTTAAATTGGACACCATGTCTTTTCCTATAGACATGCTATTACCATTATAGGAGGCTTCTTTATCATTATTGACAACTGCCACAGGTAAGTCAGACAATTGACCATATGGATCCCACATTGATGACAAAAATATGATATTGTACAGAGCTGGAATAAGAGAAATCCCTATCATGACAATAATAAAGGTTGGTTTTTTAAAAATTGCTTTCCATTCTTTAAACATAGCTTCTCCTTTTTTAAACATATTGTCTAAAATTTTGATATAATAGATTATACATTAAAAAATCTAAATTACAAGATAAAAAATCCATTTTTAGACAGATAGTCTAATTTGTTTACAAGGAGGAAATATGCAAGAAAGTAATAAACGCTTAAAAACAAAGAGAACTATTGAAAATGCTATGGTACAATTACTGATGGAACAGCCATTTGATCAAATTTCTACTGTCAAGTTAGCAGAAAAAGCCGGAATTAGTCGTTCCAGCTTCTATACTCACTATAAGGATAAGTATGATATGATTGAGCACTATCAAAGCAAGCTATTCCATACATTTGAATATATTTTTCAAAAACATGCTCATCACAAAAGAGATGCTATTTTAGAAGTCTTTGAATATCTAGAGTCAGAACCACTTCTGGCTGCCCTTCTTTCTGAAAATGGGACTAAAGAAATCCAAAATTTCTTACGAAATAAACTTCATATCATGCTCAGTACGGATTTACAAAAGCAATTTATGCAACTAAATCTCAATACCACTGAATTAGAATACAGTAGCATCTATCTAACTCACGCACTTTTTGGTGTCTGTCAAACTTGGATTGCACATGGAAAAAAAGAAAGTCCTCAAGAAATAACAGACTTCCTTATGAAGATGCTTGGTGATACAAATTGATACAAAAAGAGGAACACAGCTGTGTTCCCTTTTATCTATACTCCGCCAGTAGGACTCGAACCTACGACATCATGATTAACAGTCATGCGCTACTACCAACTGAGCTATGGCGGATAAAATAGTCCGTACGGGATTCGAACCCGTGTTACCGCCGTGAAAAGGCGGTGTCTTAACCCCTTGACCAACGGACCTTCTATCTGTAGCAGATATAACCATTATATCAATTTCTTGCTAATTGTCAATTACTTTTGAGATTTTTTCTCCAGAATATCTTTCAATTTTCTAATTTTTAATCTTGAAATAGGACAACGATGGTCTTCATAGAAAACAATTTCTAGATTTTTTCGATCAATTTCTCTGATATTTCCTATATTTACCAAAAATGACTTATGAGGAGAATAAAATCTCTGAGTATGTTTGTCCTTTTCCTGAATATCTGTCATGGTACCGTAAAACTCTTTGGCAAAATTCTTACCAATAATGCGTAATTTATGAGAGACACCTGTCGTTTCAATATACAAAATATCATGGTAAGGAATTTTTAAATCATTTCCCTTGTAATTGTAGTCAAAATAATCTACCACATCTTCATTTTCAAGTAACATACTCTTCGTATAGAAGATATTTTGCTCAATTCTCTTCTTAAACATCTCATCATTGATATCCTTATCAACAAAATCTAGGGCTGATACCTGGTATTTATAGGTCAAAGTCGCAAACTCTGATCTACTGGTGATAAAGACGATAATAGCGTAAGGATTGTAATGACGAATGAGCTGAGCCACTTCAAATCCCTTTTTCTCAATTCCATGAATATCGATATCTAGGAAATAAAGCTGATTTACTTCATCGTTTTCAATGTATTCTTCAAATTCACGGACTTTTCCCGTTGTCTTGTATGATATTGGAATATTCGATTCTTTCGAAATTTCATCCAATATTCTCTCTAGTCTCACTTGATGTTCAATAACATCTTCTAAAATTAAAACTTTCATTCAAATTCCCTCTTAAATCTAATGATTTGTCTAAATGTACTGCCTTCCATCTCTGTTTCTAAAATAATATTGTTGTACTTATCTAGTAGTTCTTTCACATTATTTAATCCGACTCCTCGATTTCTTCCCTTAGTGGAGAATCCTAAGGCAAATAGATCCCCTGAAGGAGTCATCGTCATTTTACATGAATTCTGAATTACAATAACTGTTTCAGTTTCCATCTTAATAACTGCTACTTCCATCTGCTTTTTATAGCTATCAGCTGAACCTTCAACAGCATTGTTCAATAAAACGCTCATGATACGAACCAAATCCAATAGTTCAATTGGGAGCTTGGTAATCGTATCTTTTACTTCCAATGTAAACTCTACACCATTATTTCGAGCATAGACAATGGACTGAGCAACCAAACTTCGTAAAGCTGAATCTTCTATGTTATTCAAATCAAAGTAAGTATACTTATCTGAACGCAGTTTATGATTGGCTTTGACCAAAACTTCATTGTAAACTCTGTCAATTTCCTGTAAATTACCACTGTCAATTGCCATCTGCATGCTGACAAGCATCCCAGCATAATCATGTCGAAAACCACGGATTTCATTATACAAGCCAACAATTTCATCTGTGTAGTTTTGTAAATGTTTCTGTTCAAATTTCTTCTGCTTCAAAGCAATCTCTTTCTCCATTTGTTCTTTATGAGAATTCATTGCAAAGAAGGTCAAAAGGAGAGAAATAAAGACAATAGATGACAAAATACTTCCAAAACTATTCAAATGTTTAATCGTACTTACCATATCTGAAACGAAAGATACAATATGGAGTAGTAGTAAAGCAAAAAATACTTTTGTCAAGAAAGGATAGAGGTAGTCCTTATCAAAATAGGATAGTTCCAAATGGAAATAATGAATGATTTTTAAGACAACAAAATAGGTCAACACCGTTACAACGAAAAAGAATGGGTCATGATATTGTAAAACAAAATTGTCTCCTGTTATAGAGGATAAAGTTACGGACAGAAAGTTATGAGTGCTCTCATATAAGAGAGATAGTAGTAAACTTAGGAATAGTCCTCTATCCCTCTCGTACTGTTTAATCCATCGAAAATAGGAATATAATCCCAAAGGAAATAAAAATCTTGCAATCCCTATCTCATCTAAATATAGAATATATGAGGGAAAATCAAGCACTATTTCTGTTAGTAATATATAAGCACCAAAAACGTATAGTTCTTTTCTATTTATTTGACCTTTACAAATTAAACGGTAACTATGACTAATAATTAAAAAATACAATATAAAATCTACTACTGAAAAAAAATCCATTCTCTACTCCTTTATCTTCTTTTAAAGAAATTAAATAAACTATTACTTGTTTTTCTAATTTCCCCACCTTGAATCTTTTGCAAGTCTTTTTCCTTCAAGGCTACAAACTGTTCCAATTTAACTGTGTTTTTCATAATAAAATCTCCTCAATGTTTTTTTCTTGTAAGCTAACTTACAAAAACCATTATACAAAATGGAATTTCATTTTAGATAAAATTCTCTCAACTGTCATTTTTTTCTCCTCAAGTGTACTTTTTTAAGAAAAAAGCCGGGAAAATTCCCAGCTTTGCTACTATATTATTGATCCCAGCAGGATTCGAACCTGCGACCGTTCGCTTAGAAGGCGAATGCTCTATCCAGCTGAGCTATGAGACCTAATACAGTTATTCTACCAAAAATTCAATTGAAAGTCAATTTTCTATTTATGATAGGGCGAACCCTGCTGTATTGTAAAAGCCCGATAGATTTGTTCAACAAGGACTAGTCTCATTAACTGGTGAGGCAAGGTTAAACGGCCAAAACTAACAGAAAGATTGGCTCTCTTTTTTACATCCTGTGCTAACCCCAGACTCCCTCCAATAATAAAGGTAAGAGTAGAAAATCCTTTTATAGAAGCTTCTTCTAACTTCTTACTAAATTCTTCTGAGGAGAACATTTTCCCTTCAATGGCTAACACAATCACAAAATCACGGTCAGCAACTTTTGATAAAATTCTCTGACCCTCTATTTCTAAAATCTTTTGATTTTCTGATTCACTGGCCTTATCTGGTGTTTTTTCATCTGCTAGCTCAATCATTTCAAGCTTAGCAAATCGAGAAATTCGTTTTGAATACTCTGCGATGCCATCTTTTAAATACTTTTCTTTCAGTTTCCCAACTGTTATAACTTTAATTTTCATGACTCTATTCTAACATATTCTCTATTTTTTCACATCTTATTCACAAAATAAAAGGTTAAATTTCACCTAGAAAACCACAGATTTTTAAAAGTTATCCACAATCTGTGAAAAACTTTTGTTTTTAAGTTATAATTAAGCTAGTCAGTTTATACTTTCAGTAATTTCAAACAAATGGAGGCAAATATGAAACATTTAAAAACATTTTATAAAAAATGGTTTCAATTATTAGTCGTTATCGTCATTAGCTTTTTTAGTGGAGCCTTGGGTAGTTTTTCAATAACTCAACTAACTCAAAAAAGTGGTGTAAGTAGCTCTAACAACAATAGCACTATCACACAGACTGCCTATAAAAACGAAAATTCAACCACTCAGGCTGTTAATAAAGTAAAAGATGCTGTTGTTTCTGTTATTACTTATTCAACAAATAGACAAAATAGCGTATTTGGCAATGATGATACTGACACAGATTCTCAGCAAATCTCTAGTGAAGGATCTGGGGTTATTTATAAAAAGAATGATAAAGAAGCTTACATCGTAACCAATAATCACGTTATAAATGGCGCCAGCAAAGTAGATATTCGCTTGTCAGATGGAACTAAAGTACCTGGAGAAATCGTCGGAGCTGATACTTTCTCTGATATTGCTGTCGTCAAAATCTCTTCAGAAAAAGTGACAACAGTAGCTGAGTTTGGTGATTCTAGTAAGTTAACCGTAGGAGAAACTGCTATTGCTATTGGTAGCCCGTTAGGTTCTGAATATGCTAATACTGTTACTCAAGGTATCGTATCTAGTCTCAATCGAAATGTATCTTTAAAATCTGAAGATGGACAAGCCATTTCTACAAAAGCCATCCAAACTGATACTGCTATTAACCCAGGTAACTCTGGTGGCCCACTAATCAATATTCAAGGACAGGTTATCGGAATTACCTCAAGTAAAATTGCAACAAATGGAGGCACATCTGTAGAAGGACTTGGTTTCGCAATTCCTGCAAATGATGCTATCAATATTATTGAACAGTTAGAAAAGAACGGAAAAGTGACGCGTCCAGCTTTGGGCATCCAAATGGTCAATCTCTCAAATATTAATACAAGTGATATTAGAAGACTGAATATTCCAAGCAATGTAACATCTGGTGTAGTCGTTCGTTCTGTGCAGAGCAACATGCCTGCCAATGGTCACCTTGAAAAATACGATGTTATTACAAAAGTAGATGACAAAGAGATTGCTTCATCAACAGACTTACAAAGTGCTCTTTACAATCATTCTATCGGAGACACCATTAAGATCACTTACTATCGCAACGGTAAAGAAGAAACTACATCTATTAAACTTGACAAGAGTTCAGGTGATTTAGAATCTTAATTGACATCTATGTAAAGAAAGCTTTACATAAGAGAAAAGATGTGTTAGTGTAGAATCATGGAAAAATTTGAAATGATTTCTATCACAGATATACAAAAAAATCCCTATCAGCCTCGAAAAGAATTTGATGGAGAAAAACTACATGAACTAGCACAGTCTATTAAAGAAAATGGGGTCATTCAACCGATTATTGTTCGTCAATCTCCTGTTATTGGTTATGAAATCCTTGCAGGAGAGAGACGCTACCGAGCTTCACTTTTAGCTGGTCTAAGGTCTATCCCAGCTGTTGTTAAACAACTTTCAGACCAAGAGATGATGATCCAGTCTATCATTGAAAATTTACAGAGAGAAAATTTAAATCCAATAGAAGAAGCACGCGCCTATGAATCTCTTGTAGAGAAAGGATTTACCCATGCTGAAATTGCAGATAAAATGGGCAAGTCTCGTCCTTATATCAGCAACTCTATTCGCTTGCTGTCCTTGCCAGAACAGATCCTCTCAGAAGTAGAAAATGGCAAACTATCACAAGCCCATGCGCGTTCTCTAGTTGGGTTGAATAAGGAACAACAAGACTATTTCTTTCAACGAATTATAGAGGAAGACATTTCTGTAAGGAAGTTAGAAGCTCTTCTGACAGAGAAAAAACAAAAGAAACTTCAAAAAACGAATCATTTCATACAAAATGAAGAAGAACAGTTAAAAAAACTACTCGGATTAGATGTAGAAATCAAACTGTCTAAAAAAGATAGCGGAAAAATCATTATTTCTTTTTCAAATCAAGAAGAATACAGTAGAATTATCAACAGCCTGAAATAAGGCTGTTCTTTTATTTTTTTTATCTCACAAGGTTATCCACTGTTTTTTTTAATAAAAAGCTTAATAAATCAATAATTCCTGATTTCATCCCCAACCTGTGGATAAAACTTGATAACATTGTGGATTATTTTTCACAGCTTGTGGAAAATTCTTGCTATCTATGGTAAAATAAGTCTAGCATTAAACTTTTAAATAGTAAAGGAGGAGAAAGGATTGAGAGAAAAACAATTTTGGAATCGTATATTAGAATTTGCTCAAGAAAGACTGACTCGATCCATGTATGATTTCTATGCTATTCAAGCTGAACTCATCAAGGTAGAGGAAAATGTTGCCACTATATTTTTACCACGATCTGAAATGGAAATGGTCTGGGAAAAACAACTAAAAGATATTATTGTGGTAGCTGGTTTTGAAATTTATGATGCTGAGATAACTCCCCACTATATTTTCACCAAACCTCAAGATACGGCTGTCCCACAAGTTGAAGAAGCTCCAAATTCAACTCTTTATGACTATAGTCCAAAGCTAGCATCTATTCCTTATTCGGATACTGGATTAAAAGAAAAGTATACCTTTGATAATTTTATTCAAGGGGATGGAAATGTTTGGGCTGTATCAGCCGCCTTGGCTGTCTCTGAAGATTTGGCCTTGACCTATAATCCTCTTTTTATCTATGGAGGACCTGGGCTTGGGAAGACTCACTTACTCAATGCCATTGGGAATGAAATTTTGAAAAATATTCCTGATGCGCGTGTGAAGTACATTCCTGCTGAAAGCTTTATTAACGATTTTCTTGAACACCTGAGACTGGGTGAAATGGAAAAGTTCAAAAAAACTTACCGTAGCCTTGATCTCTTGTTAATTGATGATATCCAATCGTTGAGTGGAAAAAAAGTTGCAACTCAAGAAGAATTTTTCAATACTTTCAATGTTCTCCATAGCAATCAAAAACAAATTGTTCTGACTAGTGATCGTAGCCCTAAACACCTAGAGGGCCTTGAAGAACGGCTTGTCACGCGCTTTAGCTGGGGCTTGACGCAAAACATCACACCACCTGACTTTGAGACACGTATTGCCATTTTACAAAGCAAAACAGAGCATTTAGACTACCATTTCCAAAGCGATACCCTAGAATACCTAGCTGGTCAATTTGATTCAAACGTCCGAGAACTTGAAGGAGCAATCAACGACATCACTTTAATTGCCAGAGTGAAGAAGATTAAGGATATCACTATCGATATCGCTGCAGAAGCCATTAGAGCTCGCAAACAAGATGTTAGCCAAATGCTCGTCATCCCAATTGATAAAATCCAAAATGAAGTTGGTAACTTTTATGGTGTCAGTGTCAAAGAAATGAAGGGAAGCAGACGCCTTCAAAATATTGTGTTAGCCCGTCAAGTAGCCATGTATTTATCTAGAGAACTAACAGATAATAGTCTTCCAAAAATTGGGAAGGAATTTGGTGGAAAAGACCATACAACAGTCATACATGCCCATGCCAAAATTAAATCTTTGATTGATGAAGATGATAATTTACGTTTAGAAATCGAATCCATCAAAAAGAAAATTAAATAACTTGTGGATAACTTTTACTTTATTATCTTTTTTATCCACATTTTTTAAACAAGCCCAAAAACTTGATATGACTTGTTTAAAGTCTGTTTTCCACAGATTTCACAGACTCTATTATTACTATTATCCTTCTAATACTAAAAATAAATAAAGGAGAATCCATGATTCATTTTTCAATTAATAAAAATTTATTTCTACAAGCCTTAAATACTACTAAGAGAGCTATTAGTTCTAAAAATGCCATTCCTATTTTATCAACTGTCAAAATTGACGTGACTAATGAAGGTGTTACTTTAATTGGTTCAAATGGTCAAATTTCAATTGAAAATTTTATTTCTCAAAAAAATGAAGATGCTGGTTTATTAATTACTTCTTTGGGTTCAATCCTTCTTGAAGCTTCTTTCTTCATCAATGTGGTATCTAGTCTACCTGATGTGACTCTTGATTTTAAAGAAATTGAACAAAATCAAATTGTTTTAACTAGTGGCAAATCAGAAATTACCCTAAAAGGAAAAGATAGTGAACAATATCCACGAATCCAAGAAATTTCAGCAAGCAATCCTTTGGTTCTTGAAACAAAATTACTCAAGAAAATTATCAATGAAACAGCTTTTGCTGCAAGTACACAAGAAAGTCGTCCAATTTTAACAGGTGTTCATTTTGTATTGAGCCAATACAAAGAGTTAAAAACAGTTGCAACAGACTCTCATCGTCTAAGCCAGAAAAAATTGACTCTTGAAAAAAATAGTGATGATTTTGATGTCGTGATTCCTAGCCGTTCTCTACGCGAATTTTCAGCAGTATTTACAGACGATATTGAAACTGTAGAGATTTTCTTTGCCAACAATCAAATCCTCTTTAGAAGCGAAAATATTAGCTTCTATACTCGTTTGTTAGAAGGTAACTATCCTGATACAGATCGTTTGATTCCAACAGAATTTAACACTACAATTACTTTTGATGTGGTAAACTTACGTCAGTCAATGGAGCGTGCTCGCCTTTTATCAAGTGCTACTCAAAATGGTACTGTGAAACTTGAAATTAAAGATGGGGTTGTTAGCGCCCATGTTCACTCTCCAGAAGTTGGTAAAGTAAACGAAGAAATCGATACTGATCAAGTTACTGGTGAAGATTTGACCATTAGTTTCAATCCAACTTATTTGATTGATTCCCTCAAGGCTTTAAATAGCGAAAAGGTGACCATTAGCTTTATCTCAGCTGTTCGTCCATTTACTCTTGTGCCAGCAGACACTGATGAGGACTTCATGCAGCTCATTACACCAGTTCGTACAAATTGAGTGAAAGAGGTTGAGCCTAGCTCGCCTCTTTTATGATATAATCAAAAAAGAAAAAGGAGAACAGTATGTATCAAGTTGGAAATTTTGTTGAGATGAAAAAACCACATGCTTGTACTATCAAGTCAACTGGTAAAAAAGCCAATCGTTGGGAAATTACACGTGTAGGGGCAGATATCAAAATCAAATGCAGCAATTGTGACCATGTTGTCATGATGGGACGCTATGATTTTGATCGAAAAATGAATAAAATTATTGACTAAGAAGCCTTAGTTAGAGGGTTAGCAAGTTTTCCCTTTTTGTGTTATAATATTAGGGATTGAAATGAAAACGGAGAATGAAAAAATATGGCTTTAACAGCAGGTATCGTTGGTTTGCCAAACGTTGGTAAATCAACACTATTTAATGCAATTACAAAAGCAGGAGCAGAGGCAGCGAACTACCCATTTGCGACTATTGACCCAAACGTTGGAATGGTAGAAGTTCCAGATGAACGACTACAAAAACTAACGGAAATGATTACACCTAAAAAGACAGTTCCAACAACATTTGAATTTACAGATATTGCAGGGATTGTAAAAGGAGCCTCAAAAGGAGAAGGGCTAGGAAATAAATTCTTGGCCAATATTCGTGAAGTAGATGCGATTGTTCATGTAGTTCGTGCTTTTGATGATGAAAATGTGATGCGTGAGCAAGGACGTGAAGATGCCTTTGTGGATCCACTTGCAGATATTGATACCATTAATCTAGAGTTGATTCTTGCTGACTTAGAATCAGTGAACAAACGATATGCGCGTGTAGAAAAGATGGCACGTACGCAAAAAGATAAAGAATCAGTAGCAGAATTCAATGTTCTTCAAAAGATTAAACCAGTTCTTGAAGATGGAAAATCAGCTCGCACCATCGAATTTACAGATGAAGAACAAAAAGTAGTCAAAGGTCTCTTCCTTTTGACGACTAAACCAGTTCTTTATGTTGCCAATGTAGATGAGGATGTAGTTTCAGATCCAGATTCTATCGACTATGTCAAACAAATTCGCGAATTTGCAGCGACAGAAAATGCTGAAGTAGTCGTTATTTCTGCGCGTGCTGAGGAAGAAATTTCTGAGTTAGACGATGAAGATAAGCAAGAGTTTCTTGAAGCTCTTGGGTTGACAGAATCAGGCGTTGACAAGTTGACTCGCGCAGCTTATCACTTACTTGGACTTGGAACTTACTTCACAGCTGGTGAAAAAGAGGTTCGCGCTTGGACCTTTAAACGTGGTATGAAGGCTCCTCAAGCAGCTGGTATTATCCACTCAGACTTTGAAAAAGGCTTTATTCGTGCAGTGACCATGTCATATGAGGATCTAGTGAAATACGGTTCTGAAAAGGCTGTAAAAGAAGCTGGACGCTTGCGTGAAGAAGGAAAAGAATATATCGTTCAAGATGGCGATATCATGGAATTCCGCTTTAATGTCTAAAAAATTCAATGAATAATATAAATTAGGTTGGAAAAAAATTCCAACCCTTTTGGCTTTTGAAAGGAAAAATAAATGACTAAATTACTTGTAGGCTTGGGAAATCCAGGAGATAAATATTTTGAAACAAAACATAATGTTGGTTTTATGTTGATTGACCAACTAGCGAAGAAACAGAATGTCACTTTTACACACGATAAGATATTTCAAGCTGACCTAGCATCTTTTTTCTTCAATGGAGAAAAAATTTATCTTGTCAAACCAACGACATTTATGAATGAAAGTGGAAAAGCTGTTCATGCTTTATTGACTTACTATGGTTTGGATAATGAAGATTTACTCATCATTTACGATGATCTTGATATGGAAGTTGGAAAGATTCGTTTAAGAGCAAAGGGTTCAGCAGGTGGACATAATGGTATCAAGTCTATTATTCAACATATAGGGACTCAGGTCTTTAACCGTGTTAAGATTGGAATCGGAAGACCTAAAAATGGCATATCAGTTGTTAAGCATGTTTTGAGTACCTTTGACAAGGATGATTATATTGGTATTTTACAGTCTATTGACAAGGTTGACGATGCTGTAAATCACTATTTACAAGAGAAAAATTTTGAAAAAACGATGCAGAGGTATAACGGATAAATGGTATCCTTATTAGATTTATTCTCAGAAAATGATCAGATTAAAAAATGGCATCAAAATTTAACAGATAAAAAAAGACAATTAATGTTAGGCTTGTCAACTTCTACAAAAGCTTTAGCAATTGCTAGTAGTTTGAAGAAAGAAGATAAGATTATTTTATTGACGTCAACTTATGGAGAAGCAGAAGGACTTGTTAGTGATCTTATCTCTATCTTGGGTGAGGAACTTGTCTATCCATTTTTGGTAGATGACTCCCCTATGGTCGAGTTTTTGATGTCTTCACAAGAAAAAATCATTTCACGGGTTGAAGCCCTGCGTTTTTTGAATGATTCATCTAAGAAAGGGATTTTAGTTTGTAATATCGCAGCAAGTCGATTGATTTTACCGTCTCCCAATATATTCAAAGATAGTATTGTAAAAATAACAGTTGGTGAAGAATATGACCAACACGCGCTTATCCATCAGTTAAAAGAGATAGGCTATCGAAAAGTTACACAAGTACAAACTCAAGGCGAATTTAGTCTGCGAGGAGATATTTTAGATATTTTTGAAATATCTCAGTTAGAACCTTACCGAATTGAGTTTTTTGGTGATGAAGTCGATGGTATTAGGTCATTTGAAGTCGAAACACAATTATCGAAAGAAAATCAGACAGAACTTACAATCTTTCCAGCTAGCGACATACTTTTGAGAGAAAAGGATTATCAACGAGGACAGTCAGCTTTAGAAAAACAAATTTCAAAAACGTTATTACCTATTTTAAAATCATACTTAGAAGAAATTCTTTCAAGTTTTCACCAAAAACAAATTCATTCTGATTCACGGAAATTTTTATCTTTGTGTTATGACAAGAAATGGACTGTTTTTGACTATATTGAAAAAGTTACCCCAATATTCTTTGATGATTATCAGAAATTGATGAATCAGTATGAAGTCTTTGAAAGGGAGTTAGCACAATACTTTACAGAAGAATTACAGAACAGTAAAGCATTTTCTGAGATGCAGTATTTTGCTGATACAGAGCAAATCTATAAAAAACAGAGTCCGGTTACCTTTTTCTCTAATCTGCAAAAGGGGTTAGGAAATCTTAAGTTTGACCAAATTTATCAATTTAATCAATATCCTATGCAGGAGTTTTTCAATCAATTTTCTTTTCTAAAAGAAGAAATTGAGCGATACAAAAAAATGGATTATACTATTATCCTGCAGTCTAGCAATTCAATGGGAAGTAAAACATTGGAGGATGTTTTAGAGGAATATCAGATTAAATTGGATTCCAGAAATAAGTCAAGTATCTGTAAAGAATCTGTAAACTTAATCGAGGGCAATCTCAGACATGGTTTTCATTTTGTAGATGAAAAGATTTTATTGATAACTGAACATGAGATTTTTCAAAAGAAATTGAAACGTCGTTTTCGAAGACAACATGTTTCAAACGCAGAGAGATTAAAAGATTACAATGAACTTGAAAAAGGAGATTACGTTGTTCACCATATCCATGGAATTGGTCAATATCTAGGAATCGAAACAATTAAAATCAAAGGGATTCACCGTGATTATGTTAGTGTTCAATACCAAAACGGGGATCAAATCTCTATCCCAGTGGAACAGATTCATCTACTTTCCAAATACGTTTCAAGTGACGGTAAAGCACCTAAACTCAATAAATTAAATGATGGTCATTTCAAAAAAGCCAAGCAAAAAGTTAAGAACCAGGTAGAGGATATAGCTGACGATTTAATTAAACTTTATTCTGAACGCAGCCAGTTGAAGGGTTTTGCTTTCTCAGCTGATGATGAGGATCAACATGCTTTTGATGATGCCTTCCCTTATGTTGAAACGGATGATCAACTTCGTAGTGTTGAGGAAATCAAGAGAGATATGCAGGCTTCTCAACCAATGGATCGACTTTTAGTTGGGGATGTTGGTTTTGGAAAGACTGAAGTTGCTATGCGTGCAGCCTTTAAGGCAGTCAATGATCACAAACAGGTTGTCGTTCTAGTTCCGACGACGGTTTTAGCGCAACAGCACTATACGAATTTTAAGGAACGATTCCAAAATTTTGCAGTTAATATTGATGTATTGAGTCGCTTTAGAAGTAAAAAAGAGCAGACTGAAACACTTGAAAAATTGAAAAACGGTCAAGTTGATATTTTGATTGGAACACATCGTGTTTTGTCAAAAGATGTTATGTTTGCTGATTTAGGATTGATGATTATTGATGAGGAACAGCGATTTGGTGTCAAGCATAAGGAAACCTTGAAAGAACTGAAGAAACAAGTGGATGTCCTAACTTTGACCGCTACTCCAATCCCTCGTACCCTCCATATGTCTATGCTGGGAATCAGAGATTTGTCTGTTATTGAAACTCCGCCGACTAATCGTTATCCAGTGCAAACCTATGTTTTAGAAAAGAATGATAGTGTGATTCGTGATGCTGTCTTGCGTGAAATGGAGCGTGGAGGTCAAGTTTACTATCTTTACAATAAAGTTGACACGATTGACCAGAAGGTTTCCGAATTACAGGAGTTGATTCCAGAGGCTTCGATTGGGTATGTTCATGGGCAAATGAGTGAGATTCAGTTAGAAAATACTCTACTGGATTTCATTGAAGGTCAGTATGATATTTTGGTGACAACTACCATTATTGAGACAGGGGTGGACATTCCAAATGCCAATACTTTATTTATTGAAAATGCGGACCATATGGGCTTGTCAACCTTGTATCAGTTAAGAGGAAGAGTCGGTCGTAGTAATCGTATTGCTTATGCCTATCTCATGTATCGTCCAGAAAAATCAATCAGTGAAGTCTCCGAGAAGAGATTAGAAGCGATTAAAGGATTTACAGAATTGGGATCCGGATTTAAGATTGCAATGCGAGATCTTTCGATTCGCGGAGCAGGAAATCTTTTAGGAAAATCCCAGTCTGGTTTCATTGATTCTGTTGGTTTTGAATTGTATTCGCAGTTATTGGAGGAAGCTATTGCTAAACGAAATGGTAATGGGAACACAAGAACCAAAGGGAATGCTGAATTGATTTTACAAATTGATGCCTATCTTCCTGATACTTATATTTCTGATCAACGACATAAGATTGAAATTTACAAGAAAATTCGTCAAATTGACAACCGTGTCAACTATGAAGAGTTACAAGAAGAGTTGATGGACCGATTTGGAGAATACCCAGACGTGGTAGCCTATCTTTTAGAGATTGGTTTGGTTAAGTCTTATCTTGACAAGGTCTTTGTTCAACGTGTGGAAAGAAAAGAGAATAAGATTACAGTACAATTTGAAAAAGTCACTCAGCGATTGTTTTTGGCTCAAGATTATTTTAAAGTTTTATCCGCAACGAACTTAAAAGCAGCCATAGCTGAGAATAAGGGATTAATGGAAGTTGTATTTGATGTTCGAAACAAGAAGGACTATGAAATTTTAGAAGGTCTACTCATTTTTGGAGAAAGTTTATTAGAGATAAAAGTGTCGAAAGAAGGCAATTCCCTTTAACATTTTTCTTCTATAAAGTAGATAAAAATGATACAATAATAATTTGAGGTAATAAAAATGAGATTAGACAAATATTTAAAAGTATCAAGAATTATCAAGCGTCGTACAGTCGCAAAAGAAGTAGCAGATAAAGGTAGAATCAAGGTAAATGGAATCTTGGCAAAAAGTTCAACGGATTTGAAAGTTAATGACCAAGTTGAAATTCGCTTTGGAAATAAGTTGCTACTTGTAAAAGTACTGGAGATGAAAGATAGTACAAAAAAAGAAGATGCAGCAGGCATGTATGAAATTATCAGTGAAACACGGGTAGAAGAAAATGTCTAAAAATATCGTACAATTGAATAATTCTTTTATTCAAAATGAACACCAACGTCGTCGCTATCTGATGAAAGAACGACAAAAACGGAATCGTTTCATGGGTTGGGTTCTTATTTTGATGATTTTATTGTTCATTTTACCAACTTATAATCTTGCTCAAAGTTATCACAAATTACTCCAAAGACGTCAACAGTTATCAGACTTGCAAACTCAGTATCAAACCTTGAGTGAGGAAAAGGAGAAAGAGACAGCTTTTGCTACAAAGTTGAAAGATGAAGATTACGCTGCTAAATACATGCGTGCAAAATATTATTATTCTAAGAATCGGGAAGCTGTTTATACGATTCCTGACTTGCTCCCAAGGTGATAAAATGGAAAATTTATTAGACGTAATTGAGCAATTTTTGAGTCTATCGGATGAAAAACTAGAAGAGTTGGCTGATAAAAATCAATTATTGCGTTTACAAGAAGAAAAGGAAAGGAAGAATGCGTAAGTTCTTAATTATTTTGTTGCTACCGAGTTTTTTGACCATTTCAAAAGTCGTTAGCACAGAAAAAGAAGTAGTCTATACTTCGAAAGAAATTTATTACCTTTCACAATCTGACTTTGGTATTTATTTTAGAGAAAAGCTAAGTTCTCCCATGGTTTATGGAGAGGTTCCTGTCTATGCGAATGAAGATTTAGTTGTAGAATCTGGAAAATTAACTCCCAAAACAAGTTTTCAAATAACCGAGTGGCGTTTAAATAAACAAGGAATTCCAGTATTTAAGTTATCCAACCATCAATTTATTGCTGCAGACAAACGATTTTTATATGATCAGTCAGAGCTAACTCCAACAATAAAAAAAGTATGGTTAGAATCTGATTTTAAACTGTACAATAGTCCTTATGATTTAAAAGAAGTGAAATCATCCTTATCAGCTTATTCTCAGCTATCAATCGATAAGACCATGTTTGTAGAAGGAAGAGAATTTCTACATATTGATCAGGCTGGATGGGTAGCTAAAGAATCAACTTCTGAAGAAGATAATCGGATGAGTAAAGTCCAAGAAATGTTATCGGAAAAATATCAGAAGGATTCATTTTCTATTTATGTTAAGCAACTGACTACTGGAAAAGAAGCTGGTATCAATCAAGATGAAAAGATGTATGCAGCTAGTGTTTTGAAACTACCTTATCTCTACTATGCGCAAGAAAAAATAAATGAGGGTCTTTATCAGTTAGATACGACTATAAAATACGTATCTGCAGTTAATGATTTTCAAGGTTCTTATAAACCAGAGGGAAGTGGTAGCCTCCCTAAAAAAGAGGATAATAAAGAATATTCTCTCAAGGACTTAATAACAAAAGTAGCTAAAGAATCGGATAATGTAGCTCATAATATATTAGGATATTACATTTCAAACCAATCTGATGCTACATTCAAATCCAAGATGTCTGCTATTATGGGAGATGATTGGGATTCCAAAGAAAAATTGATTTCTTCCAAGATGGCTGGAAAGGTTATGGAAGCCATTTATAATCAAAATGGATTTGTATTGGAGTCTTTGATTAAAACAAATTTTGATAATGAGCGAATTGCCAAAGGTGTTTCTGTGAAGGTAGCTCATAAAATTGGGGATGCGGACGAATTTGAGCATGATACGGGTGTTGTATATGCAGATTCTCCATTTGTTCTTTCTATTTTCACTAAAAATTCTGATTATGATACGATTTCTCAGATAGCCAAGGATGTTTATGAGGTTCTAAAATGAGGGAACAAGATTTTTTAAATCATTTTCTCAAGAAGGGATATTTCAAAAAGCATGCTAAGGTGGTGCTAGCTCTTTCTGGTGGATTAGATTCTATGTTTCTATTTAAGGTATTATCTACTTATCAAAAAGAGTTAGAAATTGAATTAATCTTAGCTCATGTTAATCATCAGCAGAGAATAGAATCAGATTGGGAAGAACAGGAATTAAGGAAGTTAGCTGCTGAAGCAGAGCTTCCTATTTATATCAGCAATTTTTCAGGAGAATTTTCAGAAGAGCGTGCACGAAATTTTCGCTATGATTTTTTTCAAGAGGTCATGAAAAAGACAGGTGCGACAGCCTTAGTCACTGCCCACCATGCTGATGACCAGGTGGAAACGATTTTGATGCGTTTGATTCGAGGTACTCGTTTGCGCTATCTATCAGGAATTAAGGAGAAGCAAATAGTCGGAGAGATAGAACTTATTCGTCCCTTCTTGCAATTTCAGAAAAAAGACTTTCCTCCAATTTTTCACTTTGAAGATACATCAAATCAGGAAAATCATTATTTTCGCAATCGTATTCGAAATTCTTATTTACCAGAATTAGAAAAAGAAAATCCTCGATTTAGAGATGCAATCTTAAGCATCGGCAATGAAATTTTAGATTATGATTTGGCAATAGCTGAATTATCAAAGAAGATTGATGTAGAAAATTTAGAGCAGCTATTGTCTTACTCTGAGTCTACACAAAGAGTCTTACTTCAAACTTATCTGAATCGTTTTCCAGATTTGAATCTTACAAAAGATCAGTTTGATGAAGTTCGGCAAATTTTAAAAACTAAAAGCCAGTATCGTCATCCGCTAAAAAATGGTTATGAATTAGTAAAAGAGTATCAACAGTTTCGGATTTGTAAAATCAGTCCTCAGTCTGATGAAAAGGAAGATGAACTTGTGTTACACTATCAAAATCAGGTATTTTACCAAGGTTATTTATTTTCCTTTGGACTTCCTTTAGAAGGTGAATTAATTCAGCAGGTACCTGTTTCACGCGAAACATCAATACATATTCGTCATAGAAAAACAGGAGATTTTTTGATTCAAAATGGGCATAGAAAAAAAATCAGACGTCTATTTATTGATTTGAAAATCCCTATGGAAAAGCGAAAATCAGCTCTGATTATTGAGCAATTTGGTGAAATTGTCTCAATTTTGGGAATTGCGACCAGTAATTTGAGTAAAAACACGAAAAATGATATAATGAACACTGTACTTTATATAGAAAAAATAGATAGGTAAAAAAATGTTAGAAAACGATATTAAAAAAATTCTCGTTTCACACGATGAAATTACAGAAGCTGCTAAAAAATTAGGTGCCCAACTAACTAAAGACTATGCAGGAAAAAATCCGATTTTAATTGGGATTTTAAAAGGATCTATCCCTTTTATGGCTGAATTGGTTAAACATATTGATACACATATTGAAATGGACTTCATGATGGTTTCTAGCTATCATGGTGGAACAGCAAGTAGTGGTGTCATTAATATCAAGCAAGATGTGACTCAAGATATCAAAGGAAGACATGTTCTGTTTGTAGAAGATATCATTGATACAGGTCAAACTTTGAAGAGTTTAAGAGATATGTTTAAAGCAAGAGAGGCTGCTTCTGTTAAAATTGCAACCTTGTTGGATAAACCAGAAGGACGTGTTGTAGAAATTGAGGCAGACTATACCTGCTTTACTATCCCAAATGAGTTTGTAGTAGGTTATGGTTTAGACTACAGAGAAAACTATCGTAACCTTCCTTATGTTGGAGTATTGAAAGAAGAAGTGTATTCAAATTAGAAAGAACAATTTTTAATGAAAAAACAAAATAATGGTTTAATTAAAAATCCTTTTCTATGGTTATTACTTATTTTTTTCCTAGTTACAGCTTACCAGTATTTCAGTACAGGTAGTGTTGCAGGGAAAAGTGAGCAAATTAATTATACAGAATTGGTAAAAGAAATTACCGATGACAATGTAAAAGAATTGACTTACCAACCAAATGGCAGTGTTATCGAAGTTTCAGGTGTTTATAAAAATCCTAAAACAAGTAAAGAAGAAACAGGTATCCAGTTCTTTTCTCCTTCTGCTACAACAGTAGAGAAATTTTCAAGTATTATTCTTCCTTCAGATACTACAGTATCAGAATTGCAAAAACTTGCTTCTGACCATAAGGCAGAAGTAACTGTTAAGCATGAAAGTTCAAGTGGTATGTGGATTAATATTCTTGTATCCATTGTGCCATTCGGTATTCTATTCTTCTTCCTATTCTCTATGATGGGAAATATGGGAGGAAATAATAGCCGTAACCCAATGAGTTTTGGACGTAGTAAGGCTAAAGCCGCAAATAAAGAAGATATTAAAGTAAGATTTTCAGATGTTGCTGGAGCTGAGGAAGAAAAACAAGAACTAGTTGAAGTTGTTGAATTCTTAAAAGATCCAAAACGATTTACAAAACTTGGAGCCCGTATTCCAGCAGGTGTTCTTTTGGAGGGACCTCCGGGAACAGGTAAAACTTTGCTTGCTAAGGCAGTAGCTGGAGAAGCAGGTGTTCCATTCTTTAGTATTTCAGGTTCTGACTTTGTAGAAATGTTTGTCGGAGTTGGAGCTAGTCGTGTTCGTTCTCTTTTTGAAGATGCCAAAAAAGCAGCACCAGCTATCATCTTTATAGATGAAATTGATGCTGTTGGACGTCAACGTGGAGTTGGTCTTGGCGGAGGAAATGACGAACGTGAACAAACCTTGAACCAACTTTTGATTGAGATGGATGGTTTTGAGGGAAATGAAGGGATTATCGTCATCGCTGCTACAAACCGTTCAGATGTACTTGACCCTGCCCTTCTGCGTCCAGGACGTTTTGATAGAAAAGTCTTGGTTGGTCGCCCTGATGTTAAAGGTCGTGAAGCAATCTTGAAAGTTCATGCTAAGAACAAGCCTTTAGCAGAAGATGTTGATTTGAAATTAGTTGCCCAACAAACTCCAGGTTTTGTTGGTGCTGATTTAGAGAATGTATTGAATGAAGCAGCTCTAGTTGCTGCTCGTCGCAATAAATCGGTAATTGATGCCTCAGATATTGATGAAGCAGAGGATAGAGTTATTGCTGGTCCTTCTAAGAAAGATAAGACAGTTTCACAAAAAGAACGTGAATTGGTTGCCTACCATGAGGCAGGACATACCATTGTTGGTCTAGTCTTATCGAATGCCCGTGTTGTTCATAAAGTTACTATCGTACCACGAGGCCGTGCAGGCGGTTATATGATTGCACTTCCTAAAGAGGATCAAATGCTTCTATCTAAAGAAGATATGAAAGAGCAATTAGCTGGCTTAATGGGTGGCCGTGTAGCTGAAGAAATTATTTTTAATGTCCAAACTACAGGAGCTTCAAACGACTTTGAACAAGCGACACAAATGGCGCGTGCAATGGTTACAGAGTACGGTATGAGTGAAAAACTTGGCCCAGTTCAATATGAGGGTAATCATGCTATGTTTGGAGCGCAAAGCCCTCAAAAATCAATTTCAGAACAAACAGCTTATGAAATTGACGAAGAGGTTCGTTCATTATTGAATGAAGCACGAAATAAAGCTGCTGAAATTATTCAGTCAAATCGTGAAACTCACAAGTTGATTGCAGAAGCATTATTGAAATACGAAACATTGGATAGTACACAAATTAAAGCTCTTTATGAAACAGGAAAGATGCCTGAAACCGTAGAAGAGGAATCTCATGCATTATCTTATGATGAAGTAAAGTCAAAAATGAATGATGAAAAATAACCCCAAGAGAGGCGTGCCCTCTCTTTTTTGTGCAGTTTAGACGGTGTAGGGAACAGAATGGGGGAAATGGGACAAAAGTGTTTCTGAATCTGTTAAACTGTATCTAGAAAGGGGGACGTTATGTTTAAAGAATTGTATAAAGAAGTCCAGGGAATTGTATATAAGAGTAGAAATGAATATTACTTGCATTTATGGGAACTATCGGATTGGGACCAAGAGGGGATGATTTGCTTACATGAATTGATTAGTAGAGAAGAAGAGCTGGCAGAAGATATTCCTCGTTTACGTAAATACTTCAAAACTAAATTCCGTAATCGAATTTTAGACCATATCCGTAAGCAAGAAAGTCAGAAGCGTAGATATGATAAAGAACCCTATGAAGAAGTAGGTGAGATCAGTCATCGTATCAGTGAGGGAGGTCTCTGGCTAGATGAGTATTATCTCTTTTATGAAACACTAAGAAATTATAGAAGCAAACAAAGTAAAGATAAACAAGAAGAGTTAGAACGCATCTTAAGACATGAACGCTTCCGAGGGCGTCAAAGAGTATTAAGAGACTTACGTATTGTGTTTAAAGAGTTTGATATCCGTACTCGGTAAGAAGCTATGCAAAAAAAAGAAAAAAACATAAAAAGTTTAAAAAGTAGTTGACAAAGTTTGAAAAGTCGGTATAATAGTAAGAGTTGAAAATAACAGCTCTGGTCCGTTGGTCAAGGGGTTAAGACACCGCCTTTTCA